>DYSA01000053.1:0-4638 GCA_020726425.1 Fibrobacter succinogenes
TAAATATCATACGGTTACAACATTGCTGCTTTAACAATGGCACCTGAGTAGTTACTTGAATTTTAATGCGGAAAAATTCATGATGAAAAAAAAGCGACTCCCTAAGGAATCGCTTTTCTTGAATTTTTTATTTCGTGCCGAAACACAAAAGTCGAAAATTAACGACCATAACCACGGTTACCACCACGGTCGCCACCGAATGAACGAGGCTCACGAGGCTGTGCTTCGTTGAGACGAAGTGCACGACCATCGAGTTCATAGTTGTTAAGAGCTTCAATTGCACGAACTGCTTCATCATTGTTGTCCATTTCAACAAATCCAAAACCTTTTGAACGGTTAGTTTCACGATCCATGATAACACGAGCTGAGCTCACTGTACCATGCTGTGCAAAAAGCTGTTCGACCATGCTTGAGGTAGCGCCATAAGAAAGGTTTCCTACGTAGATATTCATCGGTATCTCCAAAACTGTCACTAAATATTAAAACGGCACAAACCCACGTGACACGCTGGAATCCTGATACCGGAGTGACCTACATGGTCACTGAAACTTTCGCTTCTGAGTCCAATATACACCTTCGGCGGAGAGTGCAGTCTTTTTTTTACAAATATAGTCAAGTTTTATTAAAAGAGTAACTCAACCAGCGGCACTGCCGAGAACCAAAAGTCTACTAAACAGCTACGGTTCAAACAAATAGTGTAAAAACTTGCCATTCTCGACATTTCTCTTCCATTCAAGACCGGTGGATCCGAATCAAAAAAAAGAAAAACCAAAATCTGAAAAAAGTATTACAACTGAGGGATTGCTGTATACCCAAGACCATTGCGTCCCTTCTCTGAAGCGGCATTTACCGCCATCTCTCCTGCTGAAAAGGCATCATACCCCGCCGCGATTGCATGAAGAAACACACCATTAAACACCGATCCAATAAGCGCTTCAGAAATAACCGGTGTATCAAGTACCGATGGAGTAAATGTTTCAAACCGTCCATCATAGCCAATCATACAGCCATTTTCGCCATTTTTCACCGCCACGACATTAATCCCGCGATCGAACAAAAAGCCAATTACATCAACCGGTCGTTCATAGCCAAATAACGCCTTTGTTTCCCCGGGTGCAGAAGGAAGCATCACATCGACAAAGGGAAGAATCGACCATACCGCTTCTTGAGTTTCTTCGATGCTCTGACGATGAAGACGAAGATTTGGATCATAAGCAACCATTGAATCGTTGGTGTGAGCGGAATAAAATGCCTTAAACACCGCCTGTCGACACCCTTTTGAGATTGATTGAAATTCACTGGAGCTATAGATGATTTTTGTGCTTGCGATCAGCGAATCGTCAATTTGTGTTGCAGAAAAACCGTGAAGAGCATTTCCTGGACGATTGTAAAGATACTCACGCTTATCATTTGACTCATCGTTGACGAAATAGATACCGTTATATCCACCCGAAGAGATCACGTAATCGGTGTTAATTGACTCTTCGGCAAGCTGTTCACGGATTCGTTTCGCAAATGGATCGCGAGCGATTGCGGAAAGTAAGCCGGTCTTCGCACCTTGACGTGCCGCAGCAACGGCGGTGTAAATATCTGATCCGCCCATGTTTTGAACAAAACAGTTCGATTCGGTAATCGATCCAGAAGATGTAAATTCAGTGAACAGTTCACCGAGAATTAGTAGGTCAAAATCACGGAAAAATGCGTGTCCCATGCCGGTTCCCCCTCAAACGGTATCTCTAATCTATTTTCCAAATATACATGACGATACAAGAGGAACAATGGTCGTTCCACAGAAAGGTTCTACTATGAAAATAATTGCAGATCAAAATATTCCCTTCGCCACTGAATCTTTTCGTTCTTTTGGCGAAGTTATCCTCGCTGCGGGGACAGAAATTACACCAGAACTCGTTCGCGATGCCGACATCCTTCTTGTTCGATCAGTTACAAAAGTGAACGAGCAACTTCTTGCGGGAAGTTCTATCAAATTTGTCGGCACCGCGACTATCGGAAGGGATCATATCGATGAAGAGTATCTTCAAAGAGCAGGCATCGGATTTTCATCGGCCCCGGGATCAAACGCGAACTCCGTCGCCGAGTGGGTGATCACCGCAATGTTCCTCACCGCTCATGAGCAGAACCAAACCCTAACCGGCAAAAAACTCGCAATCATCGGTGTGGGAAACATTGGTTCACTGTTGCGCGAAAAGGCTGAAGCGCTGGGCATGAGAGTCGTCCTCAATGATCCACCCAAAGAAGTGGCGGGACTTTCGGGATATTCCGATCTCACAACAACATTGGCTGATGCAGACTTCGTTTCATTTCACGTGCCACTTACAAAAACGGGACCGTGGCAAACTGAACGGATGATCAACGACTCACTTCTCTCTTTAATCCCCAGCGGAGCGGTCGTGATTAACGCAGCGCGAGGAAAAACAATGGTTGAATCAGATCTTCTCTTTCACGTCGATCGCTTTGCAGAATTGATACTCGATGTGTGGCCCGAAGAACCAACCGTGAACGATACACTTCTTGCAAAGGTACGTCTCGGTTCACCGCACATTGCTGGCTATTCTTGGGAAGGAAAATGTTCCGGAACCGGAATGATCTATCGCGCTGCGGCAGAGTTTTTCGACAAACCACTCGAATGGGACGAATCATCTATTTTCAAAGATATTTCTACGGAACCAATCCAGTGGAATCCTCAAACAGGCGTATCGGGTGTGCTTCTCCAATCCTGTGATCTTCTCGGAGACGACCAAAGATTTCGCACAATTAGCAATGAATCAGATGAAAAGAGAATCACTTATTTCAACCGACTTCGCAAAGAGTATCCGCGCCGCTACGAGTTCCGACACCACTCAGTCAGAGGCTCGATAGATTCAGAAAACAGGGCAATTCTCCAAACACTGGGATTCAACGTTCTGTAGACTGGCACGAGAGTTGCAAAATCTGGGTCAAAACTGTCTACAGTGACAAAATGTGTATTAAAATGGAGATACAAATGGACAAAAGAGAACTTTACGCAGAGAAAAAAGCCCCTATCGCCGCTGAACGTGGTCATGTTTGTGTGTGCCGCAGTGTTACGAAAGATACAATCGTTGATGCAATCAAAGGCGGAGCGTGCAATTTTGAGTCGATCAAAACAGCGACAACTGCAGGAACTGGTTGCTCTCTGTGTGAACCTATTATTGAAGACATTATCGCTGGATAAGTTTTTGATTTTAAAACTCACCATTTGGGGAAGTGTAACAACTTCCCTTTTTTTGTGCACAAAGAGAACCGAGCCAACCAATTCATTGAAAATTGAATAATTCCACGGACAAATCAGATGAAATTGGCATTCCTTCGCGTATAAGATGTAGTATATTTCACATTCCGCAATGTATACTCTTATGTTCACTGATCCAGCAACCATTCTGTGGAGCGTTTCATGAGTGCCAGGATTCTCTCTTTTGATTTTTTAGCAACAGTTGTCGGAAATAATCCGACATCTCTTCTTTTTGCCCGATATGCGTACCTTCTTTTCAAAAAAGGGAAGAGCGAACAAGCAATCACAATCGCAGAAGAAGGTGTCATGGCGAACCCCCGGTATGTTGCCGGAAGAGTTGTTCTTGCCGAATCATATCTCGCTTCTGGCAAGATTGATGGCGCAGTTATGCAGTTGATCGAAGCAATCAGGATTGAACCTGACAATGCTCGAGCGATAAGAATGCTTGCTCAAGCCTATGATCAACAAGGCCTAACAGACAAGACAGAAAAGCTCTACACACTTCTGAACCACCGCGAACCATCCAGCACTTTCCTCAAGAAAAAATCTATTTCATCTATTCTCGTCCCAATTTCATCTATTCTCGGAATCGAAATAGCGGAACGCGCCGAAGCTGCACAAGTTGCCAATTCACCAGATGAATCAGGCGGTTGGGGAGATGTAGCAGAGTCATCCGATGGGTGGGGAGATTCTGACACCAGCGCTTCCGAAGCAACCCTTGTCACTCAAACTCAGCCAAGTGAACTCGATCAACTTATGGGCGATCTCGGACTGGGAACTTCGGCGGACACAAACTTGGCTTCCGACCTCGACAATGTCATGGCAGATCTTGAAAATGATGTTCACTACGCGCCCGAAGAGAGCACCAGCGAAATCGATACAATCGTTGGTGAACTGGACGATTTCAGCACCATGATTCCTGGAGCAGATGAAGCTACGATTGTTGAATCTCCAGAAGCATTCGCTGACACAGACAACAGCGATGGGTTATTCAATTTTGAGATGGAATCCGAAGCAACTCTCACCGAATCATTTAGCGATTCTCAACTCGAATCATCTACAGATGACTCTATCAGCGATGAACTCATTGATTCCCTTGCCAATACACCGGAAGACAGCAGTTCACTCTCATCTCTTATGGATGAAATTCTTTCTGAAGAAGATTCAAACGAAAATGATACGCTTACCGCGACAGACGATACGCTTACTCCGACAGACGATACGCTTACTCCGACAGATGATACGCTTACCGCGACAGATGATACGCTTACCGCGACAGATGATACGCTTACCGCAACAGATGACGCTCTTACCGCGACAGATGACACTCTTACCGCGACAGATGACACTCTTACCGCGACAGATGACAC
>DYSA01000053.1:4738-10820 GCA_020726425.1 Fibrobacter succinogenes
CGACAGATGACACTCTTACCGCGACAGATGACACTCTTACCGCGACAGATGACACTCTTACTCCGACAGATGAAACTCTTACTCCGACAGACGACACTCTTACTCCGACAGACGACACTCTTACTCCGACAGACGACACTCTTACTGCAGAAGATGAGACAGAATCAACAATTACCTCGTCATTTGATGATGAATTTATGATTGGTGACGAAGCATTTTCAAATGACGAAGCTACAATAATTTCGACACCATCACTATCCGAAGAATCTGATCTTGCGGAAAAACTTGATGCTCTTTTTGACGAACCACTTGTTCATGAAGAGATTCATCCAGAATCACAAACAGTTGTTGTGACACCGGAACCGACTCCGCCTGTTGCAATTACCGCTCAAACACTTTCTGAAACAGGATACTCGCCAATTACAGAACTTGTTGATTCTGAGATAGAAGTATCCAATGATGAAGCTTGGAATACCTTTGCAGAACTTGCAGCTGGATTCGAAGAGTTTGTTACTGCGGATATCGAACCAGCTCAACCTGTAGCGAAACCGTTCCGAGCAGACATTTCTCTCGAACAAAACCATGAAAATGAGTTTGTACTTTCAGATCAAGTAACTGACAAAAGCGCAATTCCAGAACTTTTCCAAAATGATAATGACAATCTTGCCGGCATTCTTTCCTCTCCACAAACAGATAACTCGTCAACAACTCCTGCCTTTTTGAACGATGAAGAGTTCCCCCACGAAACACTTCACACTGATGAACT
Organism: Fibrobacter succinogenes; assembly: GCA_020726425.1. Lineage (GTDB taxonomy): Bacteria > Fibrobacterota > Chitinivibrionia > Chitinivibrionales > Chitinivibrionaceae > JAIFMU01. The sequence goes on from DYSA01000053.1 coordinate 5,505, forward strand.
CGACATCTCGGTGATTCATGCGGCACTCAATGAAGGCAAAGATGAAGATCTCGATTTTAGCTCAGTTGTTTCATCTCTAACTGCAGGAATCGATACGTTTCTTCACGAAAATGAGCAACCGCATCCTGAATTTGGAAGTGAAGCTCACGACAATGAACCAGCGGCACCAATGACCTTTGAAAATGCAGAGATGCCCCCAGTTCACCATCGCAAAGAGCCCGACAACGAACCAGCTTCACCGACGACCTTTGAAAATGCCGAACTTCCACCTACAAAAGCGTCGCAACTTCTCACCGGAGAAGAGTTTCACGATTTTCATATTGAAGAGGCGCTGGAATCTCATATTCCCGATGTATCAGGAACGGGAAACGGCACAAGTGAATTTTCAGTTGATACGATTTTAAGTACCAACGAAATGAACAGCGATGAGTTTGCTGATTTCATGGTAGGAAATGACAGCACTGCCGAAGCGACGATTATCGGCTTTGACTATCCCCAAGAAGCTCCCGTTCCAGCATTTATAACCGACAATCTTCTCTCTGTCACCACTGAAGAAGACGAATTTTTAGCAGATACTTCTACAAAAACAGTAAATGACCACGCAGATACGGACACATCGGATTATTCGGAAGATGAGATTCGCGATATTCTCACTACAGATCCGATCACATCGTCAAACCATCCTGATATTGTTGAAGATGACGACGATGTTCCCGCTCACCACAATGTTGCAAACACCGCAGAATTTTCAATACAAGAATTGATGAGTGATTTGACATTTATTCATGCCGATTTGCCGGAAGAACCGGGACATCACGATGGAAATGTAACATCACACTTTTCAGAAAGCCAAATAAACGAAATCCTCACCGCCGATGTAACTGAAAGCACGGACTCGTTTTCCACCGAACAAGATTCCTTAGTAATCAGCGCTGAAGCTATTGCGAATGAGGACTTCCAATCTTCTCGTGACAGAGAAATTTCAGAAGACGAAGAGGAGTTTTCTCTTGAAGATGCCCCTGTACAAGAGAGTACACCAATTGACATCACCACATCGGTTTTTGATGTAACTGAAGTGCAGTCACTTACGGATGCAATTGAAACATCCTCAGACGAACATGAATTTTCTGTCGATTCAATAGAGCCCGTCGCAATTCAAGCACCTGAAAATCTCATTGAAGAGGAAGACCTCCTGTTCAATTCAGACCACAGTGTCGCCGATACAACGGAGTTCTCTTTTGAAGAGATCAAAATGTTTACCGCTCCTACTGCTGAAACAACACCTCCCGAAGATGATGAGTTTGTGAGCTCAAGCGATCTATTCTCGTCTGACTCAGAACGAACAATCGATGAAGCGGTTTCGCCAGAACTGTTTACCCAACTTCCCACAGTTGAATCGACAGACAACTCTTGGCACGAAGATACTTTCGACACCGAATCAGAAGATCTGGCTATCATTCTTGATACGAGCGTGTCACTTCCCGACCATGTTCTTACTCCAACGTTTGCAGATATATATCTTCAGCAAAATCAACCGATAATTGCAAAGCAGATCTACGAACGCCTTCTCGAAAAAGATGCAGATAATGACCTCTATCTTGAACGCATCGAAGAGATAGACACCTACATTTCTCTTCATCCAGAATCAATTCATCCCGTCAATCCAGATGTGGATTATGTTGATGAAGAGGAACAAAGTGAGCCACACCACCGCTCTCTTGAAGGAAAACGGATCGATCTTCAGCACCGTGAAAAACTTCATGAGCATCGCAAGAAAAAAGGTTCACATGAATAAGCTGTCGAGAATCAGAGAGTTCATCGTTGAGGAACAAATTGACTGGGTTATCGTAACTGATTCGATTGAGGCTCGTTACATCACCGATATTTCGAGTTCAAATATAACCCTCTGCATTTCTCTCACGGAATCTCATCTATTCACCGATTTCCGATATCGCGAACTGGCTGGAAATTTTTGTTGTGAAAACAATTGGGATTTTCATGTACTCAAAAATTCATTTGCAGAGGAGATCGCTTCTGTCGTGTCAACGGGAACAGCGGCAATTCAATCAAATTTCATTTCACTTGATCGATTTGAATCACTTGTAGAGGAAATGCCGAATGTCACTTTCCTTCGCCTTGGAAAAGAAATCTCCGCAATCTTTAGTGTAAAGAGTTCCGAAGAGATTTCCAAGATTGAAGCTGCTGCCGCAATCGCAGACCGCGCTTTCGCACTCTGGCAAAAAGAGATCGAACTCGGCATGAACGAGCGGCAATTGGCAAATCGGCTTGAACACTATTGTCGTGAACAGGGCAGTCGCGAACAATCTTTTGAAACAATCGTTCTGTTTGGTGCTCGGGCTGCACTTCCTCACGGTCGTCCTTCCTCAGACTCAATCCTTAAATCCGGCGACACCATCCTTGTTGATTTTGGGTGCGCCGTTGATGGTTTTTGTTCTGATATGACCAGAACCTTCTTTTTCGGTTCACCAGACCCCAAAGTTATTGATCGCTATTCCATAACCTTAACCGCTCAACTTGCAGGGCTAAATGCCGTAAGAGCAGGTGTTTCTGCGGCAGATGTTGATTCTGTTGTTCGAAACATTATAACAGAAGCGGGATATGGAGAACAGTTTGGCCATGGTACAGGTCACGGTGTCGGACTTCGCATTCACGAACAACCGGTGCTTAATAGTCGGGATACAACGATACTTCGCGAGGGAATGATCGTGACAGTAGAACCAGGAATTTATGTTGAAGGTGAAAGCGGAGTTAGAATAGAAGATCTCTTGATGGTTACGGCTACAGGATATCGCCTGCTTTCACACACTTCAAAGATTTTAACTATACTGTAATGATTTAAGTAAGATCCCAAGACCACTTTTTTTGTTCACCAGAGTGAGAAGTGTGATATATTAAGCAACTATGGTGAAATGATATTTTGATAAATCGATAAGAACATGTCAATTATAAAATAGAGGGAGTTCCCAGTGGACTACAAAAGCTTACTCAAAGGAATGGTCGCTAAAGAAGCTTCCGACCTACACCTACGTGTTGGATGCCCACCCTATTTCCGAATTCATGGAAATCTCTACGCCGCAAAAATGGATCCAATCACACCTGAAGAGATGCGTGTTGTTATTCAAGAAATTTTGACAACAGAGCAGATGGAACGTTTCAGTCATAAAAATGAGATTGATGCCGGTATCGGTATCGCAGGAATTGGCCGTTTCCGTATCAATGTATATAGTCAGCGCGGAACACCAGCTCTGGCATTCCGTCATATTAAAACAGACATTCCCAAATTTGAAGAGCTCTGTGTTCCTGCTGTAGCGCTTGAAATTGCAATGAAACCTCGCGGATTGATTCTCGTTACGGGAACGACAGGGTCAGGAAAATCTACTCTTCTTGCTTCCATGATCGATCATATCAATGCAAATAAAGCTGTGAATATTCTTACTGTTGAAGACCCAATTGAGTTCCTTCACCGCAACAAAAAAGCGGCTATGGCACAACGCGAAATTGGTCAAGACACCCACTCCTACACCGAAGCTCTTCGTGCAGCAATGCGACAGGACCCGGATGTAATTCTCATGGGTGAGATTCGCGACGAAGAAACAATGCTCGGCGCTCTGACGGCTGCTGATACTGGTCACCTTGTGCTCAGTACCATGCATACTCTGAATGCTGTTGAAACAATTTCTCGTGCGATCTCTTTCTTCCCGTATCACCAACATGATCAGATCCGTATGCTCATGGGAAGTGTACTCAACTCGGTAATATCTATGCGCCTTCTCCCGAAACTCGGCGGCGGTCGTATTCCCGCGTGTGAAATCATGGTGAATAACGCGACAGTAGCAGAGTACCTCGTTGATTCGAGCAAGTTAAAACAGATTCCAGATGTTATCGCATCTGGATACAAACAGTATGGAAGTCAAACGTTTGACCAGTCACTAGAACAACTCTACAAAGATGGGCTCGTTGATTTCTACACTGCGAAAATGGCGGCAAACAATCCAGAAGATTTCGAATTAAAAGTTATCGGTGGTATTCATGGAACATCGGAACAGGCTGGTCCTGCTGGTGGTGGAGAAATGATCGATCGGTTCTAAATTCACAAAGACGGTTATATAAAGGGAAGAGTTCAGAAAACTCTTCCCTTTTTTCATTCACAAAATGATGTAACGTCGTGGAATTAGTTCTCGATAGAATCATCCCCAGCGGTTTCACCTTCCGACAACTCGGGATAGAGTTTGACCATGCACTCGGGACAAATACCATGACAGAACAAAAGATCACCGTTTTGGCGAGATAAATATCAACCCGCTCCCAAAAACCGATATCATCGCGGATTGCATGACAGCTTGAGCAGATAGGAATTATTCCCCAAAGTGCAACCAATTCTTCACAGGCTTTTTTTTAATTCCACATGAGTTCGTGCACGAGCGAGAAGCTCTTCGCCATTGAACGGCTTGGTTACGCAATCAACACCACCTGCAGCGAATCCTTCCAAAATATCACATCAAGAAGTATGAGATCTATCTCTTTTCGTTTTTGTAATGCGGTAATTGCATCTTTCCCACTGAGTGCGGCAATTACTTCATACCCTTTTCCTTTAAGAATTTGACCAAGAACCTGTAAGTTAGCCGGCGTATCGTCTACAATAAGAACTGTATCAGCCATGCTGAACCTCCCTGTATAATTTTTTACAGATTTCTGTGAGAAGGTGAGCGGATTCGGAAAGTGCGGTAATATCAAAAGAGTTGAGATTATCCTGTAACTCATGTGAAAAAGCACAAACTTCAGGGATCGAAGTACAACTTTGTAATTTCGTTACAATTGCTTCAACCTCTTTAAAATCAATGGGAGCAGTTGCATCTTGTAGTGAATTAATCATCGACTCGACCACGCAAAGTTCTTCACGCTGAGCTTCAGAAAGATCTTCAACCGGTACGGTTTCCGCCGAAACAGAAACCTTGTGATAGGACAACCATGTAGAAAGTTCTTCAACAAGCCGGGATGGTTCAATCGGTTTTGACAGATATTTCGCAAATCCAATACGATGAATCTCCTCTTTTTCTTCGGCGGTGGCGGAAGCTGCCAGAGCAATAATGGGAACTTCTGTTTGAAGATTAAGTAACTTCTGTTTTTTAAACACGTCAATTCCACTCATATCGGGCATACGAATATCCATGAGAATCAAATCATAGCGATAATTTTGACACATTTCAATCGCCTTAATACCTGAAGTTGCTTCAAAAAAGGAAAGGTTACACACCGAGAAAAGCTCCTCGAGATACTTGCGATGTAACGACTCAG
>DYSA01000547.1 GCA_020726425.1 Fibrobacter succinogenes
TTTCGTCTCAGCCCCCTCGTCAAACCGTGCATGAAGTTTTCCCTCACACGGCTTTCCGACAGACTTCATCTCAGGCGTTCACAGGATTTATCAGCTTCAGCAGTCTGACAGGGGAAAGCAGTCCGTATTCTTCAGTCAGGCGGCTTAATCCTCTGTTGCAGGAGAGTCTGCACTTTCGCTGACTCTTCCCTGCAAAGTGTCTGTAAAACTTTCGTTCCATGTAGTACTCAAGGTTTTCGCAGCTCTTACGGAGATAGCTGACTTTCGGCATATGGAAATAATTCAACCATCCGCGTATCATAAGGTTGATGTCTTTGACAACATTCTCTGTTGCATAATGCCGACATCCTCTGAAATACGTCCTCAGTTTCTCCCGTAGTTTGTTCTCTGATTTCTTGGAAGGTCTGACATTCCGGTATTTCCGGTTATGATTATACAGGCTTCGGTCGTGACGGAATGTAAATCCGAGAAAGTCAGACGCTTCTTTGTAAGCATTGACCTGATGACTCTTTTCACCGTTAAGCGTCACTTCCATCCGGTTGAGTATATCCTTCAGTTTTCCCACGATATACGCCGGTATTGTTTTGCCCATCAGTATAAAGTCATCTGCGTATCGCACTATCTTAATCCCCGCCTGCCTGAAAATTCCACCTTCCTTGTTGGTTATTCTGTCCAACAGGTGAAGATAGATATTCGCTAACAGAGGTGAGATAACGCCACCCTGCGGAGTCCCTTTCTTATTCTTCCTTCCCCCGTGTATCCTTCCGTTTTCACAAATCGGTGTTTTCAGCCACATCTTTATCGGATGCAGAGCTTTTCTGTCGCTGACCCTCATTCCGATCAGTTTCATCAGTTTGTCATGGGGTATGGTGTCAGAATAAGCGGTTATGTCCGCGTCAAAGACCTCTGCTGCTCCGTTTTTCAGATTTTCCTTTATCCGGGATACAGCGTCCTTTGCACTTCGTTTCGGACGGAATCCATAGGTACTGTCTTCAGAATCTGCCTCGAATATCGGCTCAATGACCAATTTGCAGGACATCTGAACAACCCTGTCTTTGACTGTGGGGATTCCCGACGGGCGCAGTTTACCGTTTGCTTTCTCAATGTACACCCGAAGTACCGGAGACGGTCTGTAAGTTTCTGCTCTGAGTTCTTCGGCAATTTCCTGTACAGACTTCTCAGTTCCGTTTCTTTCTATTTCCTCAAAGCTTACTTTGTCTGCACCCGAACTACCGTTCTTCGCCTTTACCCTCCTGTATGCTTCCCTCAGAAATCTTACTGAACACACCTTGTCATACAGCACATAAAAACGGAAATCTTTTTCCTGTTTGGCTTTCCGATACAGTTTCCGCTGAAAATCTCGTACCCTTTCCGTATCTGTCATCCGACATTCCGGTTCCGTTTGTAGGATTTCATCCAATCCGAAAGTACTCCTTTTCTTTGAAAACATGTCTGAAGTAATGCCCCTTCGCTCCTGGCGGGTTATGTTGTCCCGTCTCTCTTCACTACTATGAGCATATCCGACTTCTCCGGCGACTGCATGTCATTTCGGAGTCGCCATTACAGACAGACATTCCGATTTCATCTTTGCTGCCGGAGACCTCCCGTGTTCATACCGCTGCCCTTTGTCAGCACGCCGCCGGTTCCAACTCCGACAGTCTCTGTACGGTGCATTTCATCATTTCTTCCCGCACAATTTCAGACTTCACCTTCAGTTGAGAGGCTCGCCGACTGCTTTCTTAACCTAACGAAGCTAATCCGTTCACTTTCGTTACGGCTTGCTGACTGCTCCGGGAAGCTTCAACCTGACACGTCGCCGTGTAAGCTGTTCCCTTCACTTCCGATGTGAATGACGAATTCATCGGGACGGACTTTCACCGACTGGTAACGGTACGCCTCACGGCGCACCAACTGATGGTTAGGA
>DYSA01000548.1 GCA_020726425.1 Fibrobacter succinogenes
CTTATCGACGATACTTTTGAACAATTTTTCCTCTTCGTGCTGTTCTGCAACATACCACTGAAGGAAATTAAAAGTCGAATACTCTTTTTCACGGAAAGCAGTATCGGCAAGTTCGTTGATCGCTTTGGTAATTACCGTTTCGTGTTCATACGTTTTCTGAAACACATCGCGAATACGTGAATCAGGCGCTTCGATTGCACCAAGAATCGGAAGTTCACCTTTTTCTGTGACGTAAATAAAGAGGCGATTCATGTGCATCATCTCTTCATTAGCGTGCTGGCGAAGAAAAGCAGAAGCTCCATCCATCGATTTATGAGCACACCATGCGCTCATTTGAAGATAGAGATTCGAAGAGAAAAATTCCAGGTTAATATGCTGGTTCAGTTGATTGTACATTTTTCAGACAGCATATTATTTTCCTTTAAAGGGTTACGATTTCTTTGTGTACAGTACCACGATTCATTTGCTACAGCAACTACAAACTAGCTTCGTTTCAGTGGCCATTCACCGCGCTCTTTGAGATTTTTGATACACGCCGCACGAACCGCTTCAAGACCAGTGATCTGTCCTAATAGATTTCCATCGCCCACAAGCCCCCGCTGTTCCTGATTGTTATCGAATCGAACATAGAGCGTTTCAAGATCTAAGCGAATCTTGTTTATCACACCTGCGGGATCTACCTCAATATCTTCTCCAAATAGATCGAGCATATCTTCAACGGTTTCAGCTTTACAAATACTATCCCAATTCATTTTCACAACCTTTCATTTTGTCATAAGATAAGCTGTAACCTTTCGATTCACAATAGAAAAATAGTCAGAAAAAAGCTTCTTGTATACATAATTAGCATACTATAAGCAATATTTTTTCTCCGATAGGAAATACGATCATGGAAAACAGCTGGGCTCGCGAACAGATCGCAACCATTTACCACTCTCCTCTTCTTTCATTGATACAGCAATCTGCGGAAGTTCACCGCCAGAACCAGAAATCAGGCGAAGTGCAAGTTTGTACTCTTTTGTCAATAAAAACAGGATCTTGTGTCGAAGATTGTGGCTATTGTTCGCAATCTTCTCGATACAAAACAGGACTCGAATCTCAAAAACTGATGGAGATCACCGCTGTTCTCGAAGCAGCTTCAACCGCAAAAGCGAGCGGTTCTACACGATTCTGTATGGGCGCAGCGTGGAGAAATATCAAAGACAAAAACGATTTTGAACACGTGCTCGAAATGGTTCGCGGAGTTTCTGTCATGGGGCTTGAAGTGTGCAGCACCCTCGGTATGTTGACCGATGATCAGGCCGCAAAACTGAAAGAAGCTGGATTGACCGCCTACAACCACAACATTGATACATCCCGTGAACACTATCCCAATGTCGTCACCACTCGCACCTACGATGATCGTCTCGAAACTCTTGAACGGGGCGGCAATGCAAAAATTTCAATCTGTTCTGGCGGAATTTTGGGGCTTGGAGAATCTCATGAAGATCGCATATCGATGCTTCACACCTTGGCATCGTTGACCGTTACGCCCGAGTCGATTCCGGCAAATGCGATTGTTCCGGTAAAAGGAACTCCACGGGAAGAGTCACCGCGAGTATCCGTGTGGGAAATGGTTCGCATGATCGCAACTGCGCGAATCGTCTTTCCATCAGCGAAAGTTCGACTCTCTGCGGGAAGATCTGAAATGTCCGAAGTTGAACAGGCACTCTGTTTTATGGCTGGTGCAAATTCGATCTTCTCTGGAGATAAACTTCTCACCACACCCAATGGTTCAGTAACGGCGAATCACGCTCTGTTTGATCTTTTGGGAATCACTTCGATGAAACCGGTAAACTAATTAATTTACTGGAAAAGAACACATTAACAACAAGGGCAATCCATTTTGGATTGCCCTCTATTTTTCATCACTGTTTGCGATA
>DYSA01000549.1 GCA_020726425.1 Fibrobacter succinogenes
CACTTTTTATCTCGAAAGGATCACCATGCATTTCACCTCATTGCTAATGCTTGTTTTTTTGTTAGTATCTGTTCAGGGACAGTTCTGTACACAAATTCCGGGATCACTTTCCGAAGCTGAATATTTCCTTGAAAATGGAGAAATCGATTCAACCTGCTTTGAACAGTTTCGCGAACTTCTTCTCAACCCTGTCTATCCACGCCGTGAAGGATGGCAAAGAATCCGGGAACTTTCTTTTGAAAAGGATGGGACAAAATTCCCCTCGATTGCCGAACTCGCAGCACTCCCCGACTCTTCTGCGAAAGAAATGCTCTACAAGAACTACCCATGGTTATTGCCCTACGATCCGCTGTTCACCTTTGAACCTCAGTTGGAAACACCGATTGCTACCGGCTTAATTTCGGGACAAGTAAAAACCACAACTCTTTCAGAACAAGCAGATACACGATTGCGAGCAGTCGCGCACGGAACGAGAAATCACCTTTCTGGTGAACTCTCGACGATCACGAAAAATCAACAGGTTACTTTCAACAGAAGAGAATTTGCGGCAACCTATCCAAAATTTTCTGTTTCACTTGGAAATATGCAAGTTTCCAAACGATCACTTCTCTGGGGACATTTCAGTTCTTCAATTGATGAAACAGACCCACTTGAAGAGATTCTTTACGGAAACAGATCAACGTGGAACGGCGCATTGGCGACAGTACAAAATGATCATATTCAAATTGAAACAATGATTCACCAGCGCGGATCTGAACAGTTACAACATGGCCAGATAGTCCTGAAGCACGGTAAACTTGCCCCGCAACTTTCTCTCACTCGGCAGGTAAGAGAAGAGGAAAACTATCTCACCTCACTCGGTTTTTCTGATTCACTTCACCGATTCTATGGAGAAACAGTGATTTCTCAAAATGGGGGCGTTGCCATTACCATTGGTGGGGTGATCAATTCAGAGAAGGTTCACGGTGAACTAGAAATCTGGACACTATCGGACCACTATTCATCGGAGTTTTCTTCGCGATCCTACTCACTCAACCAGCGATATTCAAATCCAAAATCTTCGGTGGGGATGCAGTCACAATGGCTCTGGGCGGGAATACTCACGCACTACGAATCTCGTTTCAGAGGAGAAATTTCCAAGAGTGGAGGAAGAAGTGATCTTGGGATGACTGTTCGCTGGCCGAAGATTTGGAACAGTTCTATTCATCAGCGATTTGTATCCGACCAAGCGGACACAACCAATGAACAATTCGTCGAAAGTTCGATTAGAACATCTCCCAAGCAAAACCGGTTCACTTTTCCCACAGGATCAGAAAACCGGTTCACTTCTAATGGGTGGAATAAAACCGTTCTCTTTACAGGAGTTAATTTTTCCGGCATCTACTTTCACCCAGATCTTGGGCTGAAATATCGAATATATCGCGATAGTGAGCCAACATTTGAATCCCGTTTTGCAATTACTCATCGATACAAATCGCGGGGAATGTCATCGTTTTCCCTATCAGTTCCGTTCCCCGACAACCACAACATTATCATAAGCGGTCAAGTTACAATGCTATTAATCGAGTAGGGTGAAGGGACCAATGCTGTAGTGTCTGCCGATGCAGCCGTGGCCAAAAAATTCAACGGATAGGATTTTTGATTTGCAAACCGCGTGAAAATCGTGACCGCCGAAATTCTCGGGAAGTCCATAAAACTGATAGGATTTTTGATTTGCAAACCGCTTGACGCCCACGTCGCCACGGCTTTGGTGTCGATCTTCGAACTTTCGGAAGCATTCTCTTTCGCCTTTCGCCGCTGGCCGATCTTCTTGTGCGAGTACCAGCCGAACATTCGCACCTGATGCTGACCGTGTAGCGGAACATGTTGCGTCACTTCGGCGAGAAAGTCCAGCGGTTCGAACACCTCAAAGTTCCGCT
>DYSA01000054.1:0-2022 GCA_020726425.1 Fibrobacter succinogenes
CTTACGCGAATGCGCGGTTCACCGCAGAGATCAATGCGTTTGCCGAAGCGAGTGAAATATCGCTGTCGGTTCCTGCGCCGAATACCGTTTTGCCCGATTCAAGAGCTATTCCGATATAGGCCGCCGCCACTGCATCAGAACCGCTGCTCATGGCGTGTTCGTCGTAAGCGGTAACATTGCAAACAAATCCTTTGTCATTCAAGATTCGGGTCAGAGCGTTAATTGCGCCATCGCCAAAACCAGAACACTCCGTTTTTGCACCGTCAATTATGAGCACCGCTTCAACAGAAACTTTATCCGCACTGTCGCCTTTGATCCGTTTTACCGTAATGTCGTCGAGTACGATTTTGTTGGTTCGGTTCAAAAACTCACCGTTGAAAATGTCGGTGATCTCTTTCGCCGTCAACTCGCGTTTCAGTTCGTCAGCTTGAATCTGAACAAATTTGCTAAACTCAATCTGCATCGATTTTGGCAGAGCAAAGCCCGCGTTGTGTTCAAGAATAAACGCGGCGCCGCCTTTACCCGACTGAGAATTGATTTTCACGATTGCTTCGTAGTCTCTTCCCACATCTTTCGGATCGATTGGAAGATAGGGAACATCCCAAAAAACACGACTCTCTTTATCGCGAACTTTCAATCCCTTCGAAATCGCATCTTGATGGGAACCGGAGAATGCCGTATAGACGAGATCGCCCGCATAGGGGTGACGTTCGTGAACTGACATTTCGGTACAGAGTTGATAGATCGAACGAATCGTATCGATATCGCTAAAGTTGAGTTCTGGATCTACGCCTTGAGTCAACATATTCAGAGCCACGGTGACCAAATCGGTGTTGCCGGTTCGTTCGCCATTGCCAAATAAGGTTCCTTCGACGCGATCAGCTCCCGCCATGATTCCCAATTCTGAGGCTGCGACGGCAGTTCCGCGGTCATTGTGAGCGTGCATTGAAATCAATACTTTATCACGGTGAACCACGTTGCGACACATCCACTCGATCTGATCGGCATGGACATTCGGCGTTGAACCTTCGACAGTTGCGGGGAGATTCAAGATCACCGGCCCGTTCTCTTCGGGATTCCACCGGTTGATTACGGCGTTGGAAATTTCCAAAGCGAAGTCGAGTTCCGTGAGAGAGAAACTTTCGGGAGAATACTCGAGTTGCACTTCTCCATTGAAATTTTTCTTGTGCTCTTTGATCAAATCGACACCAGAAAGAGCGATCTCAATAATCTCCTCTTTGGATTTTCCGAACACATCTTTGCGCTGCGCCGGCGAAGTAGAATTGTAGAGATGCACGATAATTTTCGGTGCTCCCGCCAACGCTTCGAAAGTGCGCACGATCAGGTGTTCACGAGCCTGAACTAAAACCTGAATCGCCGTTCCCGAAGGAATCAGATTCTCTTCGATGATCATACGAACAAAATCGAAATCGGTTTGTGATGCTGATGGGAATCCCACTTCAATAGTTTTAAATCCAATTTTGACCAACTGTTCAAAGAAAATTCTCTTTTTTTCTTTGGTCATAGGTGTGTGAATCGCCTGATTTCCATCGCGAAGATCCACTGAGCACCACTGTGGTGCCTTGGTGATCTGAGCGTCGGGCCAGGTGCGATCTTTCAACCCGATCACGGGGAAAGCCTTGTATTTTCCATATTCTATTTGCATCGATTTCATAGGGATCAACCTTGTATTTAGTTAGAGACAGAAGCCGGGATCGCCGACTTCCTGTCGAAACGATTAATCGATTAAACGACCAAACGGAATTTCGTTTAATCGTTTAATCGTTTTGGCGTTTAATCTTATTTTCTTGCTTTCGATAACGCTATCGGTCCCGAACGCGCCACCTCTTTGATTCCATACGGACGAACCAGATTGATGAAATCGTTGATGTCATCTGCGCGACCGGCAACTTCAACCGTGATCTCTCCCGTTGAAACAGCGACAACGGTACCGTTGTAAATATCCACTAATCCAATGATTTCGTGGCGGTTCGCATTGGTGGCACCAAGAGTGATCAACAT
>DYSA01000054.1:2122-3911 GCA_020726425.1 Fibrobacter succinogenes
TCATCCTCCCAGAAAATCATCTCATCCAGAGCCGCACCAGCCGGAACCATCGGATACACGTTCTCTTCAGAATCGGTCATGAATTCGAGCACGCACGGGCCATCGAGTTCGTGAGCCCAGCGAAGAGCAGTTTCAACTTCAGAAGGTTTCGTGATCCGTTTTGCCGGGATCCCGTATGCTTCAGAAAGTTTTACGAAATCCGGTGTATAGGTATGCTCTTTTACGTCGCTACGTTTGTCACAGCCTGTATCGGTGCGTTCACAGGTGCAACCATCGCAGTCAACCGTGGCGGTAAGACAGACTGAACTGTACCGTTTTTTGTAGAACATGTCCTGCCACTGGCGAACCATGCCGAGATACTCGTTATTCAGGATGATTGTTTTCACCGGAACATCGTTGATCCGGATCGTCGCCAACTCCTGAATATTCATCTGAACGCCGCCGTCACCGGAGATATTCCACGCCGGTTTTTTAAGAGCAACCGCCGCTCCCATCGCTGCGGGAATTCCGAAACCCATGGTTCCGAGTCCGCCGGAAGTAAGCCACTGCCGCGAATGGTCGAAACGGTAGTACTGAGCTGCCCACATTTGATGTTGGCCCACGTCTGTCGCGAATACCGCTTTGCCTTCAGTTACTTCAAAAAACTTTTCGATTACGAACTGAGGTTTCACGATTGTGTCGCTGTGTTCGTAGGTAAAGAGACCTTTGCCGATCCAACCGGTAACTTCGGTCCACCACTTTGTCAATTCAAGCGGTGCGATCATCTTGTTCATTTCAACGAGAACCGTTTTCGCATCTCCCACCACCGGAATATCAACAGTGATAATTTTTGAGATCGAAGCGGGGTCGATATCAACGTGAATAATCTTTGCTTTAGGAGCAAACGTGCTGGTATCGCCAGTTACGCGGTCATCGAATCGCGCGCCAAAGGAGATAATGCAGTCACTGTTCTGAAACGAGAAATTTGCCGCTTTTGAACCGTGCATTCCCGGCATCCCGATGAACTGTTTGTGAGTTCCCGGAAATCCGCCAAGCCCCATAAGAGTCGTGGTAACGGGTGCGCCAAGTTTGTTGGCGAACTCGAGAAGTTCTTTTTCTGCGCCGGAAAGAATAATTCCTCCGCCCGCATAGATCAGTGGCCGTTTCGAAGAAGCGATCAGATCGACTGCTTTTTTGATTTGCCCCGCGTGACCTTCATACTTTGGCTTGTAGCTCCGCATGTTTACTTCAGTAGGATACTCGTAGTTCTCCATAATTGCGGTAGTTACATCCTTGGGGATATCAACAAGAACCGGACCAGGACGACCGCTTCGCGCAATGTGAAACGCCATTTTCATGATCTCGGGAAGTTCTTGGATTGTTTTCACCAAGAAGTTGTGTTTTGTGATCGGACGGGTGATTCCCACCATGTCCGCTTCTTGGAACGCATCGGTTCCGAGCAGTTTTGTGCCCACCTGACCCGAAATCGCCACCATGGGGATTGAGTCGAGGTACGCCGTTGCGATGCCGGTCACGAGATTTGTCGCACCGGGACCGGAGGTTCCCATGCATACACCGACTTTACCGGTGGCACGAGCATATCCATCCGCTGCGTGAGCGGCACCTTGTTCATGTCGTGTCAGTACGATATTGATGTCTTTTACATCATAGAGAGTATCGTAGATGGGAATCAGCACCCCGCCGGGGTATCCGAAGAGCGTGTCAACTCCCTCGCGGCGCAGAGCATCAACGAATATCTCTGAACCTTTCATTGCTTTCTTGTCTGCCATATATCCTCCAAAACTGAAAT
>DYSA01000054.1:4011-10753 GCA_020726425.1 Fibrobacter succinogenes
TCGTTAATAAAAAAGCCCATCTCATTTTATTGAGACGGGCTTTCTAAGCTCTATTTAAGGTACAACACCCCGTCTCAACCTGCGGATTTTTTCCGTAGGACCACCACATTGACGAGTAGTAGAGTAGTTTGTACCATATTGTTCTCCAAGTTTATCGATCTAATATACATTTGAAATTGATTTTTACCACGGTTTTTTCTACTTCTTTATGTACTATTGAGTGTTCTGAATGGTCCAATCGGTTCTGCCGACGTGACCATTTGAGGTGGAGCCTTGCGGTCGGTATTTAATGGTCGGAGACTTGGGACGAGATCGGCCTCTCCAACAAATCATCAATTCTTACTCTGGCTCCGGAAACTTGGTACGAATACCAGAATCGCCAGTTCACTCCTGCTGATACACCCGAACATACTCAATCTCGAATCGGGCGGGGAACGACGACGGTGACACTTCCGTTTCCCAATCTCCTCCCACAGCAAGGTTGAGCAGAAGGTGGAACCGCGAATCAAAAGGCCATTGCGATTCATCGGTATGATCATTGCGGTAGGTGGTCACCGGTTTAGAATCGATGTTAAAGCAGAGTGAATCGGGATACCACTCCATGGTGTAGGTGTGAAACGCAGAGTTCATGTCCAAGACTTCTATCGTTCCCCCTTCGCCATCGGTATCTTCGGTTTTCGTGCTCCACACGGTGCTATAGTGAGTGGTCGGTTCTGAACCGATCGCTTCCATCATATCGATTTCCCCACTGTGGGGCCATCCGCCGTAGACTTCATCGGTGGGAAGCATCCAGATCGCTGGCCAGGTTCCCACTCCGGCGGGAACTTTCGCACGGACTTCGAACTTTCCGTAAAGCCAATCGCCGTTGTTCATGGTGCGCAATCGAGCGGAAGTGTACTCTTTGGTTTCGTCGTCTTCGGGCGCGGTGTACTCTTCCTGCCGTGCCTCGATAATTAGTTTCCCGTTTTCAACCCAGGCATTTCGTTCTTGAGCGGAAGTATAATTTTGGAGTTCATTGTTCCCCCAGTCCCATTCGTTCCCTTCGGTGTCAAACTCCCATTTCGACGAATCGGGAATTCCCGGTTTAGAAAACTCATCGCTCCACACCAGTTTCCACGAAGGTGTGGCGTGTAGGACGGCGGCAATCATAAAAAAAAGTATCGCTTTCATTCTCTCCTCCATTCTCCTCTAAGAATACACCAGAAAGAGGTAATTGGTGAAACAGAGATTTTTCTTGTGCAGAATAATTGTTTTTTTTCTCATTTGGTGAGATTACATCAGTAAATAACGCATATATGTAAGATTTTCCGAATGAAATTCACCGCTTTTCTAAAAACAGAGAAGTAGAGAGAAAAGAAAATACTTGTATTTGTGAACAGTAGAATTGAAAAAGCCACAAAGATTTGAGTACTCTTTGCGGCTTTGAATTAAAAGGAATCGGTGGTAAATGGCCAATTTATTTCAGAACGATTTTCTCCGTGACATATACGCCGTTTCCTTCGACTTGTACAAAGAAAACTCCCGTCGATGCAAGATTCATCCCAAACTCTTCGACGGTGTCTGCGGTGAGTGGCACATTTCGTTTCTCAAGAACGCGACCGTTGGCTCCCATCAATGAAACATCATAATCTCCATCGAGAGGAACGGTGAGAGACATTCCCTTTTTGTTGAAATTAGATACAACGGTTCCGGCGAATTTACGCGAAGTATCGCTTCCCGATTTTGCCTGATCTTCTGAACGAGATTCTACGCGAATCGATTTTTCACCGAGAAAACGAAAGTTTGCAATGGTGATTGCTCCGCCGTGTTTTTTGTCAACCTTTGACGATTCAAGTATCACGTCGAATGGCGTAATTGCCTGAAGTGTTTCGGAGGATTTTCGTGCAGTTTTTTCAGCGGCGGGAGTAAAAAAGAAAGGGTCAAGAGTCAATGTGTCGGTAACCACGACGCCGGGAGCAGCAGCGCCTTTAACTGCAATCACTTGGAATTCGCGATACTCAACGGTTTCTGGATCATTTTTGGTGAATGTAAAGCAGAGCGTGTCGTCCTTTGAAGGAACTGTGTAGGAAACAATCAATGCGGTTTGGCTTATGGAAGATTCAAAAATCGAATCGGAAAGCGAGGTCACATAGGGTAGTTTTGTGTTATTGTTGAAGTGGCTAATTTTCAAATTAATGGTTTCTGAAGAGGCTTGGGATTGATCGGAACGACTGAAATAGAGTGACGTTGCGGGTGTTGATTCTTTCGCCGCAGAAAGCAATGCACACGATAAAAGAGCTGCCGTTGTAAGGAGTACCTGTTTCATAGCGAAACCTCCGATTTGATACCACGTTCAAATTTCTTCCTTAGTGTACAATCTTTGGCAGAAAATTACAGATGTTTTTTTATGGGGCAGTAAATTTTGCAGACACCGTGTGGACATAAGAAAAAAAACAACAAAAAAGGGAAATTATCAAAGAAGATCTGCGCAAAAAAGGGGATTTGAGACAATTATTGTATGAAATTATGCGATATACATTTTTACCTGTTTTTCAATGCACTTTCGATTTTTGAGAACGGCATGCGCAATTGTATGCGAATTTCGGGATTCAAAACAATGCCCGCGTGTTCGAGATCTTTTTTCAAACCGTAGTTGAGATCCATCCAAAGATAGCGGAATGGTTGGTATTCAAAACCGAGTTTAAACTCCGGCACAAGAAGCGTATCTTGCACCGAACTGAACTGGGTTCTCATTTTCAGCATGACCTGATCATCGGCTACATATTTTCCCAGAGTTAATCCTGTTTTTGATAGGGCAAGATGCGTTAATTTCCCCTGAAACGCGGAATCAGTTTGGGAATCGTAGAGGTAGTTGAACGTATTGCTCATCACCGAAGTTTCGATTCGTATCAAATCGATATTGAGTTTTCTCGCCAAACGTCGTCCCCAATAGTTGAACAGAAAACTATTCACATACACATCACCCAAGCCGGTGATTGTCGATGCGGCACCTTCGAGTTTGATAATCTCTTTACCAGTGGATCGATAAAACTCCGCGCTTTGTTCACTCATGTTTGAATTTTCATCGGCCACTCCAGAAGCGGGAACCACCACCAGTTCCGTCAGTCTTCCGCGGCGAACCAGATCACCGGTTTTGGGATCTTTGGTCATCAATACCACTTCGGAACGATCGAGACGATTCGTGTCCGAGTAGGTCTCGGCGCTCGCCCAGATCACGGGAAGATTGTCGTGTTCGCCCTGAACTTTTCCCGAAGAGAAATCGAGTCCCAGTTCGAAATTCTGATCGAACAGTTTTCCGTAGAACAAAAATCCTTTGTATGCGCGGATTCCTCCGGTGACGCGAAAATCGCCATCTTGAGCGCGACCGCGAACCCCGATTGTGTACGAAGGATCAATATTCGCTTCGATGAGGCGAAGGGCACGCCGTTTTTTCGCATCGCCAATCTGGTAGAAATAGGTGATACTTCTGTCGGCGGCTTGAACATCGAGGTCGAATCCCACCATGGGGAACGGATCGAAATCGGTGGCCCACTCCACATCTTGAAGAAGCGGGAATGTTACTTCTGCCTTTCTCAGCAAGAGTGTTCCGGTGACGAGAAAGTCATCCGGCGGGGTGCCGGAAAGCGTTGCCGTGGGGATCGAATCTTTCCCTGCCAACTCAATAAATCCCACATTCCCCTTGCGATTTTCCAGAAATCCGGGAATGAATAGCGGGATTCCACCTTCTTGAGTGTAGAGTCGGATCACGCCGAGATTGATATCGCCGAACTGCATCGGCTTGAGTCCACCGAGGGCGTAATCATTTTTGATCACCGCTTTTCGTCCGCCGATATTTCCGCGAACCGTCAGTGCGATCGAATCGTTGCGGATCAGTTTTAGATCGGCGTAGAGATTTTCGACATAGCCGCGGACGTAGGGATACGCGGACATGGATCCTTGAGGAATAATCACGCGGGCGTTTGAGAATTGCCAATCCCCGTTGCACACCGATCCATCGAGAGAGATTTTACCTTCGCCGGTTCCGCCCACCGGTGACTCTTTGAATTTTCCCGCCGACGCGAGAAGATCACCGGCGGCGCGAAAGTGGAATGCCAGTGTGTCGGTCTGTTTGTTCCCGAGGGGCACCGTGAGTGCGACATTTCCGCGAACCGTTCCGTGGCGGAACATAAGCGAGTCGAGTCGAAGCGTATCGCCGTGAACCGTTCCTTTTGCCGACAGAGAGTCGATTAGCAACTGGCCACGCCGAATCGCTGGGGTAAAGGCGGAATAGCGGATTCCCGAACTATCCCACTGAACTTTTCCCGTGACCACGCTCGAGACCGGTTCTCCTTCGAGCGTTGAAAGAAATTTTCCCAGATCGAGTCGGACTAGATCGATATCGGCGTGGGCTGTGTCGCCAAAGAAAATTGTGTCGCTGGTGATCAGTGTCTGGCGAAGGCGCGTGACACTGAACGGATCGACAACTCCTCGCGATCCGAGCCAGTGGCATTTGAGCGAAGTGCGAATTGAATCGAGCCCGCCAATCGAAAATCCATCGATATCGACATACCCATCCACCAGAACCGAATCAATTGGGCCGGACGCGAAGATTGACGCTGACACGGTTCCGCTGTTCACGGGGAAATCGGAATCGGGAATGAACGCGTTGAGTTGATCGAGATTGCTCTTTTCGATGTTGGCGGCAAAGGAGGTCAGTGAATCGAAGTCCGGCGAAAAGGTTCCTTTTGCGAGAAACTTTCCACTCACTGCGGCGATCTCCGTCTCCCATCCCGAAGGCACCTGATCCAAAAGCGCGGTGAACGGGAAATCAAATCCGCCACGGCTGAACACTCCCTGATCAATCGAGATTGAATTTACTTTCCCACCCAGTTTTCCCGTGGAGAAGATCACCACTTTTTCACTGTCGGTCTGAGCTGAAGCGGTTCCGTGAAAACGGGTGATGCGATCTTTACCGGTGAAATCAACTGAAACAGAGCCGGTGTTGAGAAGATCCGGTTTATTTGCCAACTCCAAGGCTCGCTGAATCCCTTCCGGTGACAGTGCGATTGATCCGCGATAGGATGCCAGCGGATCTTCCAACTTGTCCATGATCAGAGAGAGCGATAGTTCGCGGTTATCGCCGGAAATGGTCACCGATTTTCCATCGGAGTGAGCGACGAGATCGGGAATCGGCACAGCTCCTTGAGGAATCTTCACGATGCCATTTGAACTGGTGACTCGAAAACTTGGCAGTTTCGCTTTGGGAGCCAGTGACAGTTCAAAGCGGAATAGTCCATCGATCTGATACTGCGGTTTGATCACAGCGGAGATATCCGCCACGCCGGAAGCTCGAGCGGTGCCATCGAGAAATGAACCTTTGCCTTTCACGGTTCCGTACTGAGTGACTGCGGTTATTGTGGAGAGATCAATTCCGCGCGGGGTGACGACGCCGAATCCGGAGAGTGCGATTTTTTCTTTTGCCACGCGGATCTGTGATTCCAGATCAAGACTCATTTTAGGATTCACCAGATCGGGAATCGAGTAATCGGCGTGCACGGTTCCTTCGACACTGGTAATTGGTTTGATCGGTCGCGACCGTCCATCGAGAGTGATCTCGAGAGAACCTTCGCTGCTGATCCGTTTGCGCCCCAGATGCATCTGAATATCGCCGAAACACTCACCGCCGGGAATCTCCCCGCGAAGGGTTTGTGTGCTGATACGATCTTCTTGGAGGATGAGATCAATCGTTCCATTGGCCAGATACCGCTGCTTTTTATGCTGAACCGATCCGTTGCGAATGGATAGTTTTCCTTCAGGAATCAGGTTGTACGGGAACACTCCTTCGCGGAACGAAATCTCCACCGATCCGTTCACTCTTCCCTGAACGTTCAGATCCGGGATTTTGACCACTTCGCGCAGATTCAACTCTTTTATCCGCAGTGAAACCTGCTGTTCTTTCATATCATTAGTGAGGTGACAAAAAAGAGCCACGTTGTTGGTCAGCGATCCGATTGATCCATCCAGCGAAATTTCTGCGGTGGAGTCCTGACGAAAGATGGAACCGTTCAATCCATTGGCGCGAAAAAGATCGGTGCCTTCGGGAGATCGAACAATCACCGAAGCGCCGCGAACCGTGGCAATGCGAAACGGAATCATCTCTTTTACCGAAAGTCGCTGGGGAAGTGGTTTCGGCGAATCTGACTTTTGAGGAGTGAGAATGATCGCCGGTGAAATAATGGTGATTCGGTCGAGAAGTTCTGCGGGAGTCCATCGTCGGTGAAGCAGTGCGTCCAGAGAAAAACCGATGCGGATTTTTTCGACCGCCAGTTCAACGCCATTTTGAGGAAGGGTGAGTTCGATGTCGGAAGCGGTGATTTGCAGGAAGCCGATCTGGAACGATCCAAGGTGCACGGTTCCCTTGGTTTCTTCGCCAATTTTCTGTTCCACAAAGGTGCGAATTGCGGTCTGAACCTGGGGCGAGTTGTACCATTTCCCCAACACAAAAAGCGTGAGCGCGAAGAGAATTGCCGTAATCGGAATCCAAAGACGAAAGCGCATCACAATTCCTTTCCACTGGTGAGGGTTACTAAAATACGTTCACGCAGGGAAAGGCTGAGATAAACGACACAACGGGTGGTTGAAACAGCAGTTTTCAGTATCTCGTTCCAAGGTTCGGAGGGTGTGCAAGAAATCGCAATGAAACACATAATTCATCTCGTTCCAAGGCTCCGGCCTTGGAATGCCTCCGACGAGGCTCTGCCTC
>DYSA01000055.1 GCA_020726425.1 Fibrobacter succinogenes
GTGGGAAAATTTCGTCCTTGGACGATCCCAATTCAGCCCACGGAGAATCCGTGGGGAACCGGCGGGCGAATCCGTGGGAACCGGTGGAAAATCCGTGGAGAATGGGATATTTTGAAATCCCCTGCCGATCCGGTATATTATGACTCCCCAAACGAGAGGAACACCATGGAAATACTCGATGGAATGGTTACGGAAATTCGTTTTCAAAATGAAGAGAACGGTTTTGCCATTCTGAAATTCCGCGTCGAAGGACGGGGCGAGTTTTCTGCACTGGGAACTCTGGCACCGCTTCGGGTGGGAGAGATGATCACCTTTCACGGCTATTTCGAACAGGATAAAAAGTGGGGCGAACAGTTCCGCGTTTGCACGTTCGAGTATCGCACCGAAGCGGGAGTTATGGAGATTGAGTACATGCTCGGGTCGGGATTGATTGAGGGTGTCGGTAAAAAACGGGCCGCCGATATCGTTCAGAAATTCGGCACCGATACTCTTCGCGTGCTGGATCAGGAGCCGGGGCGGTTGAAAGAGGTTCCGGGAATCGGAAAGGGAAGAGCTTCGAAGATTATCGAATCGTGGAGAACGCAACGAGGCATGCGCGAACTGATGCTATTCCTTCAACCTTACGGAATTTCACTTAACTTTGTCTACAAAATTCACAAGCGCTACGACGCCGATGCAAAAGCGGTGATCTCGGAGAATCCGTACCGGCTTATCGAAGATATGCGCGGCGTGGGATTCAAGAAAGCGGACATGATCGCTCAGTCCATCGGCTACGACAAAGAGTCATTTCGGCGATTGAAAGCGGCGATTGTTCACACACTTCACGAAGCCGAAGGGAATGGTCACTGCTATCTCGATCGCAAGGAACTGATTGCTCAGAGCATGACATTGACCGGAGTTGATGAGACGAAGATTGGGTTTTCGCTGGATCATCTGATCACGGATACCATGCTGATCGGTCAGGAAGATGCCGTGTACCTTCGCAAAACATACGAACGGGAGTGCGAACTGGCGAAAATGCTTGTGGATCGGATCGCGGGAAGCAAGATTCAGTTGATGAAAGAGGATCGGGCGCGGAAATGGGCCGAGGATCGGTGTCGGCGGCGTTCGATTCAGGTGAATGAACAGCAGATCAACGCGGTTCTTCTGTCTCAAAAAGAGCGGGTCATGGTTCTCACCGGCGGTCCGGGAACGGGAAAGACGACCACGCTCAAGTTGGTGATCGATCTGTTCTACGACAACGGGAAAAAAGTTGTTCTCGCCGCTCCCACCGGGCGGGCCGCTCAGAAAATGGGCGAAGTTACCGGGCGCGAAGGGAAAACGATTCACCGCCTTCTCGAATACACCATGGGCGCAAAAGGTCCCGAGTTCATGCGCAACAAAGAGAAACCGCTGGAAGGGGATATCTTTGTTATTGATGAGTTTTCCATGGTGGATCTCAACTTGGCGACATCACTTCTGCGGGCAATTCCGTCGACGGGTCACGTGATTTTCGTGGGCGATGCCGATCAGTTGCCTTCGGTTGGTGCGGGGAATGTTCTGGCGGATCTGATCGATTCGGGATTGATTCCTCTGGTTCGGCTCACCACTATTTTCCGCCAAGCCGGTGAGAGTCGCATCGTCACGGCGGCTCACGAAATCTGCCACGGCGAAGTACCGGTTTTTGCAAACAACAAATCGGACACCTGCTTTTTTCTCTCCGAAGAGGATCCGGACAAGCTGTTCGATCTGATTGTTGATCTGGTGGCGCGCCGACTTCCCGCTTCATACGGGTACGATCCGGCGAAAGATATTCAGGTGATCACGGCGATGCACAAAGGATCAGTGGGAACTCAGCGGATCAATGAAGCACTTCAGAAACGACTCAATGGCGAATCGACGGAGAAGATCAGTCGTGGCGATCTCCATTTTGCCACCGGCGATAAGGTCATGCAGATCGCGAACAACTACGATCTGCAAGCGTTCAACGGGGATATCGGATTTGTGGTTCGGGTAAATGAAACCACCATGACGGTTCAGTTCCCGGCGATCACTGCCACCTACGAAAAGAAAGATTTTGATCAGCTCACGCATGCCTACTGTATCTCCATTCACAAAAGCCAGGGGTCGGAGTTTCCCGCACTGGTGATTCCACTTTCCACGCAACAGTTCGTGATGTTGCGAAGGAATCTGATCTATACCGCACTTACGCGGGCAAAGAAACTCTGTGTTTTTGTTGGATCTAAAGATGCACTTGCCATGGCGGTGAAAAATCGTTCCGATAAAAAGAGAAATTCCGGTCTTGCGGATCGAATTAAGTCACTGGTGGTAGGGTCAGAAGAGATTCGCAAAGATTCATGAAAAAAATGGTCGAAAATCGTGATCGTTCAATGGTAGAATGGGGAAAACGAAAAATAGGGTAACTCAACATCCCGGGGGAAACATGGCGAAAGAGCACGGAATTCTGCTTGAAAGTGGCACCAATGAGATGGAACTTCTGGCCGTAATCATCGAAGGTCAGGTTTTTGGAATCAATGTCGCAAAAATCAAATCGATTCATCAGTATGATCATTCACTGGTAACAGAAATGCCTGACTCTCCGGAAGGTGTCGTGGGTATTTACCAAAATCGCGGAGATACAATTCCCTTTCTCGATCTGGCTGCAATTCTCAAAAAGAAACCAAACGGCGAAACGAAAGAACGAGAAATCGTTATCTTTACAGAGTTTAATAATTCCGTAAACTGCTTCAAGGTTGATGGCGTTCGCCGTATTTATCGACTCACGTGGGAACAGTTTATCCCGATTAATAGAATGCTCGCCCAACAATCATCGGTTGTCGGTTCGGTGCGCATTGAAAACGAAGATATTCTCGTGCTCGACCTCGAACAAATCCTGTCTGAACTTTTCCCCGAACAGATTATTGAATCAGTTCGCGAAGAAGTAGTGGAACGGGGTAAAATGATCAGACGCGATGGCGTGCAGATTCTCTTCGCCGAAGATTCTATGTTGGTTCGCAAAACGATGATCAAAACTCTCGTTGCCGCTGGATTTATTCACATAAAAGATTTCGAAAATGGGCAGCTCTGTCTCGATTATATCATCGCACATCGCGATGAGTTGGTGGGCGGCGATAAACTCGTTATTCTGGTAACGGATATTGAAATGCCAATGATGGATGGACTTACGCTGTGTAATAACGTGAAAAACAGTCTTAATCTCAAATCGCTGTTTGTGGTGATGTTCTCGAGCCTCATTAATGATCAGATGATCATTAAATGTCGCAGTGTCGGCGCTGATCAGTACGTGACAAAACCAGAATCTAACAAGTTGATTAGTATGCTTGATGAGTTTATTATTAGCAAGAACCGTTAGACCTGCTCCCGCTGTTTTCATTGGTTTGACACAATGTATTTTGCGTATATCAAAAAGGATATACGCATTTTTCATTTCATGAAGGATTAGTTGTGCATAAGTCTATAAATTTGGAGCAACGACTTCGTATCTCAATTGTTTTTGGGGTTTTAGTAGTGTCGCTCTTGATCTGGATCGTACTTTTTATTCAAGGTAAAGAGCTGCGGCGCGTCGCTTCACAAGAGAGCTTTACCAGTATCGAACAGCAGTTGGTACTTGAGCTAGAAGCAATCGCGAATCCTCTGGAACAACAACTTAAGCAGCTTCAAGAGTGGGGAAATGCGGGGATGTTCGATGGGAAAAGTCCCAAAGAGCTGGAAAGTTTTTTCCGCCCCGTATTAAAAACGCTTACAAGTGCTGATGCATTTATTATTGCTGACAGCGATGGACGTCAACTTTTCCTCGATCGTGTTGAGGATTCAATCGTCGTTTCTACTCGCGCTGCCGACTCGGTGGGTGTGACGAATAGTTCAAGTTATTCTCCTCTTAATCGACCATGGTTCACCCTTGCCTCTGATACAAACGCAATCAATCGCATTGTTTGGACTGACCCGTATACCTCTCTCCCCGAAAATCAGCCCGGTGTAACCGTGGCAACTTCGTGGAAAGATTCAACAGGAAAAACCACGGTGATCGCCTTTGATCTCCTGCTTACTCGACTGAGCGTACTCGTGCAGTCTCTGTCGGTGGGCAATGGAGGGAAAGTATTCATTGTCAATCGGGACAATGAGTTATTTGGAATGAATGATTCGGGAAGAGTTGCCGCAAAAACGGACAATCACGCATTTTTTGTGGATCCTTCGACCATTGCCGATCAGACTATTTCTGAAATTTTACTGCGAGACTTCCGCACGGAAAATGCCGTCGAATCTGGACTGTACTATCTCACCACAGTAAAAGGGAAATATTGGGCGAAATTCCTTCGCATTGAAAAAATCCTCCCGCGCTTTGCCATCATGATTGTGGCTCCAGAAAAAGGACTCAATGAAAAAATTGAAAGGAAAGCGCTACTTCTCAATCTCTTGTCTATCGCTATTGTCATGGCTGGATTTGCGATACTTATGTGGATTCTCTATCACTCGCTGTTTACCTTTCGATTGATTCAAAACGTGGGAGAATTGAACACGATTTTCTCCAATAGTCGCAATCTTGACACGTTTTTGGATAATACGGTCACCATTATTGCTCGGTTCATGCGCGTTCCCGTCTGTTCGATTTATCTCTTCGATGAACCGCGCAATGTGCTCGTGTTAAAGGGAACACATGGTTTGAACAAAAAACTGGTGAACCACATTACTCTCGATAATGGCGAAGGACTTGTGGGGCTGACTCTTAAGGAACTCCGCCCAATTAGAGTGGCCGGTGCGAGCCAGCAAAGTGGTTTTAAAAAGGTCGATGATCTTCACGAAGAGCCGTTTGATTCATTCCTTGGTGTGCCAATTTCCCGGGGAACTCATAAGATTGGTGTTTTGGTCATCCAAAAGCGAAAGAGTGGAACGTTTCCTTCTCATGTGGTTGATACGCTTGAGATTCTCGCCTCGCAGCTGACCGGAGTTCTCGAGACTACCGGTGTTCTTCTCGCATCTTCAGCGGATATTCCCGAATTTCCTGTACAGGAGATTACGGTTAATCTCTCTGTTGTTAAAGGCAAAACAGCCGCCCCGGGATATGCATTGGGAGCGTGTTCGATTGATCATAAACGCGATATTTTTGAAATTCTCAAGCGAATGTCATGGGAAAAATCTTTTACACTCAAAGATTTTGAGCTGGCGATTACAAATACTGAAAAGGAGTTAGAACGCCTTCAACGGTTGGTTGAAGAACGTCTTGAAGATTCCGCGGCTATGATTTTTGTGGCTCACTTGCTCATGCTAAAAGATGAAATGTTCGCTGGTGCGATTCGTAAGCACATTGGCAATGGTATTTCTGTGCCGGAAGCTGTTCTCGTGGTGTCTGAAGATCTTATTCGGTCATTTTCCTCAAGTTCAGCAAGAATGATTCAGGAAAAAGCGGAAGATGTGAAAGACTTGACGGTTCGGCTGTTATCCCATTTTTCTCCAGATTTAAATCGTCGGCAAAATCACAGAGATCGAATCGTCGTGGCGCGTGAACTTCTGCCTTCTGACATTTTGGTCATGGCTTCCGAAGGAGTTAAAGGGGTTATTTTGGTGAGTGGCGGTGTGACATCGCATTTGGCGATTCTCTGCCGATCGTTGCAAATTCCTCTGGTGCTTACCACTGATTCGAATGTACTCCATATTCCGCCAGCTTCAGAGCTTCTTCTTGATGCCAATCACGGAACGGTCTATGTCAATCCTGATCGCGACATTCGCAAAAAGTATCGACCTCTTTTGGCTGGCAATATTGCCGGGGTTCGATCTTCTCAGAAAACAGCCGTAACTCTCGATGGAAAAACAATATCGGTACATGTTAATGTCAATCTGATAACCGATATATCCCAATCAAAAAATCTGAACATTGAAGGAATAGGACTGTATCGTTCTGAGTTTCCGTTTATGATTCGGGAGAGTTTCCCCACTGAATCTGAACAGTTTGCGATTTACAAAAAGGTGGCTGATTTTGTACCACATCGAGAAATGACATTCCGGACACTCGACATTGGAGGAGACAAAGCCCTTTCGTATCTCGAAGGTGTGGAAGAGGAAAATCCATTCCTTGGACTTCGGGCAATTCGCTTTTCCTTGCAAAATGAACCGCTTTTTGTGAGCCAGTTGAAAGCAATTCTTCGCGCCGGTGTAAACACGGATCTGCGCATAATGTTCCCGATGATTCAGTCGGTTGATGAGTTTAATTCTGCAAAATCAATAGTCGTGCGCACGATCGAAGAGCTTCAGTCGAATGGAATAATCTGCCATCCGACACCCAAAATTGGGATGATGGTCGAACTTCCTGCTGCGGTTACACTGATCGAACAGTTTGCTAAAGTGAGTGATTTCTTTTCAATTGGAACAAATGATCTCATTCAGTATCTCCTTGCTGTTGACCGGACTAATGCCGAAGTTGCTTCGTTGTATAAACCGAACCACCCGGCAGTTTTGGCATCGATAGCAAAAGTTGCAAAAACAGCACTCGATCACGGTCTGGATTTGTCGGTCTGTGGGGATATGGCGGGAAGTGAACGGTATATTCCCTTCTTGATTGGATGTGGAATTACGCGGTTAAGTGTAGATCCTGTCTATGTTCCTCGGGTGCAAGAAGCGATCAGCAGCATTTCACTATCGGAATCAGTGGTTCTAGCGGAATCGTTGCTCACTTGTTTCACAATTGCTGAAACTGATGCGCTTCTTCGCCAAGTTGTGTAGATTGCTTTCACGTGAATTTCTTGAGGTCTCGTGGAAACACGAGATCTTTTTTGAATAGGTAATTGTGGTTAAATTGATTGAAAATGAGCTTTCGTGATTGTAAAATCGTACGGGTAATCAAATTTTAATAAAAGGAATCCCTTATGATCACTGTGGAAAAGCATATACGAGAAAATTACGAGATTCTTGAAGTAAAAGGAACTCCAACTGTCGAATTACTTGTCAAAGAAGTGGTCAATAATTTTCGCACACAAACTTCTCCCCGCAAAATATGGGATTTTACCAATTGCCCCATGGATCAGCTTCATGTTGCTGATTATAATAAGATTATAGCAGTTGTGAAACAGTATACAGGCACATCGACTCACTACCGAACCGCATTAGTTCTTTACTCAGAAATCGAACAACTTCTCGGGGAGACTTTTGAAACAATGGCTCTTGCCGCAAAGGTTCCGGTTGAGTATCGCATTTTTGGGACGATGGCTCAAGCAATTGCGTGGGTTGTCGAGTAATTCTATTTGCATTCATCACGCAACTAATTGCTCTTCACCTTGAGGAAACATATTTTCGGTCACTCGTCGGTCGATTGATTATTCGTGGAGTATGCGGTGAATCCTGTTCTTGTATCGGTTCTCCTGCTCATTGTAAGTAATCTATTCATGACTTTTGCATGGTATGCTCATCTTAAAGAGTTGAGTCATAAACCGTGGATTGTTGCTGCACTCGTGAGTTGGGGAATTGCACTTGCCGAGTATCTCATTCAAGTTCCCGCCAATCGAATTGGGCATACAGTGCTCTCTATCGGTCAGCTGAAAATAATCCAAGAAGTAATTACACTAACCGTCTTTTTCCCATTTGCCCTTTTCTGCCTCAAGGAACCTCTGAAACTTGATTACTTGTGGGCAACTTTTTGTATGCTCGGAGCAGTTTATTTTATGTTTCGGGAAAAGCTGTAGCGCAATTGAATGAAAATCAGGTGTGCAATGTTTATCTTAAGCTTTTTTACTGATTGACTTGTGAATTTCCTCGCATCGCGATTCCCAGAATTTAATTCGACAATTACTCCCAATTTGTTCCAGGTATTTTGAGTTTTCCAATGATTCAACGTTGTTGGGATGATCCTTTTCAAACTGATGGGCTAAATAACTTCCCGCATACACTGCTGTGAGAAGACTAAATGATTCCGCCGGTTGATTCATAGGGTTTTCATGGAATGCAACGGCAGAAAGAATCTCTTTTGGAAATCCCCATAGTGCAAGGAGATAAGCCCCAATTTCACTGTGTGAAATTCCTATAAGGTTGTGTTCTACATCCGCAATCGGTCGCGCTGCGTTAAACACACGCTCCAATACTGCTTCGTATTTGGTTGGGAAATTGCTGGCGAGAAGGATTATTCCGAGATCGTGAAGAACCCCAGCTACATAGGCGGATTCTGCGAGTTTACGATTATCCGTTTCGATTAGTGTTATTTCCTGGGCGAAACGCGCGGTGAGCATGCTGTGCAGAGTCAGTTGTTCTGACGAAAAATTGGCGATGTTTGATATTACCGCAGAGTTAAATATGTGGGTAGAAAGAGTTATTGCATTTATCGAATCAAGACCGAGAAGAGATACCGCCTGGTCGATACTCGTGATGTCCTTTGCATGGCCCAAGAGATTGATTTGTTTGAGAATGTTGACGGTCATTCCAACGTCAGAACCAATTAGATGTGCCGCATCCTTTAGTGAAAACTCTGGATTTTCAATATTCGCCATGAGCTCTGTATAGATTCGGGGGAGCGAGGGAAGTGAACCCGTATTGGTGAGAACTTTTCGTATGGCATCGTTGTCTAATGTGTTGTAGATAAAGGACGTGTTTTCGATTGTGAGTATCATTTTTTCCATGCTACAAGGCTTGGCGATAAATCGATGAGTGTACGCAGCCACTTCGCGCACAGACTCCTTGGAAAGATTCCCCGAATAGATAATTCGTATGAGGTGAGGAAACTCTTTCTCGATTATTTTCAAGAGCTTGATACCGCTTACTTCAGGCATATTCAAGTCAGTCACAACTACATCGAAATGAGACTCTTCAAGCATGTCCAGTGCAGCCATTCCCCCTTCGGCAAAGGCGACTTTCCACGGCGATTTTTTCATCATACGCTCGAGAGATGTGAGAATTTCTGGTGAGTCATCTACAAAGAGTATTTTCATAGGGCGTTTATCCATGGAGAAGTCCTAGGTATAAAATATGGCACTCGTCTCGCCAAATCTTAAATCGTTCAGTTAGGTTGTGTGAAAGAATGTAGGGCGATCTCTGATAGTCAAATTGTTCTGTAATGGTAATGTCTTCTGTTTCTGCCCAATCCTGTTCTTCGAGAAACTCCAAAACAAGGTGATAGGCCGCGAATACCGCAGTAATTACACCTGGTTTTGACTCTTCAAGAATTTGAGGTTCACGGTAGAATGCAACTGCGTTGAGAATTGATTCGGGCAATCCCCACAGAGCGAGTAGGTGGGCACCAATTTGAGGATGAGAGATTCCGATCAGATTTTGTTCCACCATGAGAATTGGTCTGTGTGCATCGTGAACCCGCTCCATTACAGAACAATATTTTTCAGAAAAGTTTACTACGAAAACGAGCGTTCCCAGTTGGTGAAGCATTCCGGCGATAAATGCACACTCAATTTCATCGCGCGAACGATTTTCGATCATCATGATCTGCTTAGCAAAGAGTGCGGTGAGCATCGACTTTTTCATTAATTTTTCGATAGAAAAGTGGGGAATATTGAGTTTGCCGATTGAATGGAAGATATGAGTAGTTAACGCAATCGCTCGAATGACATCGAGTCCGAGTAGTGTCACCGCTTGCTTAATATCGGAAATTGAGTGATTGAATCCAAACTGATTCACTTGTTTCAAAATGTTCACCGTTAGCCCGACATCGTGAGAGATCAGTTCTGCTGCATCGTGAAGTGAGAAATCGGGATTTTCAATTTGTTCCATCAATCGTGAATAGACCGATGGCACTGACGGTAGTGATGTTGTTTGAATAAGAACCTTGCGTATGGATTCATTATCGAGAACCACATGGATATAGAGCGTGTTTTCAATGGTTCGCCGAAGTGTGGAAGCACTGCAAGGCTTTGGAATGTAGCGGTGAGCCATTTGCGCTGCTCGCACGATAGTACGTTGGTCAGTACAATCAGAAAAAATAATTCGAATGATTTCGGGGTGGTGTTCACGGACGAGTGAGAGTAGAGCATTCCCCGATAATATCGGCATAACAATGTCGGTGACGATGACATTGAATGTGTGTTGAGCAAGAAGATCAAGCACTTCAGAACCGGAAGTTGAAAAGTGACACTCCCAACGATCATTGTCATCAGTAAGAAGTTTTTTCAGCCCTGCGAGCTGTTCTTGATTTTCATCGACAAAGAGTATTTTGATCCGCGACACCTGTTACCTCCACAGAGACAGAAATTTGCGTATCTGATCTGCCGTAATGGTAGCATTCTACTCACCTGATTGCAAGGGTAATGTTGTCGCGAATCCCCTTCGCTAACGCTCCTTTTTTGCGATATCTCGCAGGACAAGCAGTGATCTATTCACTGCGCCAATTATCGATTCTGCCAGAGTACCATCTGCAACCGCCAGAGTACCATCTGCAACCGCCAGAGTACCACTTTAATTCTTGCGTAATCTATGGAAGTGATTCGATCTTTATGGGTTGTAGGCTCCAGTACCCATCCTAGGAATCCGCTCTTGGAATACCGTATTCGAAGGCTCCTACCTCGAGTCACGACTGTGAGGCTGGTGCCTCAAACGCGGCATTCCAAGCGAGGAGAGGTTGTGCAAGAATTGGATAGATACACACCGCAATTGTGTAGGGGCACGGCGAGCCGTGCACACTGTAATGATATTATCAATGACTTATATGTCACCTCGGACACGGCACGCCGTGTCCCTACCGAAATTTGGCTTTCAATTGCAACCGCCAGAGTACCATCTGCAACCGCCAGAGTACCATCTGCAACCGCCAGA
>DYSA01000550.1 GCA_020726425.1 Fibrobacter succinogenes
ATCAATACGGCATCTTCGGAATCAACAGAATGAACGCTCTTTTTGACCAGATGCTATAAAAATCTTGGTTCTTCTCACAATTTTGAGATTATCTCGTGTTCCTCAGCACTTTATTTCAACGATTTTAATAAACGCATAATAGCGATTATATTTTCGTGGTCAAAACGTTGCCCATCAATATTTCGCATATCAACGGGCATTTTTTTCCTACCTCCCCAAACCAATGGTGAAACCTACGTCAATTCCCCATGGGAAACAGTGGTGTCTATACTTCTCCCAAATAGCTCAAAGAGCCGTAACCTCTCATTTTCAAGCATCATTAATATTTCAACTAATCAATACCCCAACTTTGGTATGATTCACGCATATATATTACAGAAATGGAGGTGTAGCATGTCATTTCATGAATATCTGCAAAAAGAGATTGCTTACATTGAATGGTACAGCCGATTTCGTAAAATCCCGATTGAACAAGCTTGTAACATGTGGGTAGAACAAGGTCTTGCTGAACTTTTCGCACGCAAATATCGCAGTAAACTCATTACGAAACAGCCTCAACAAATAGCTAAATGAATAATTTCCATTAGTACGTCATTTTTTATGTTCTAAAACCTATTTTTGCGCGGTACAATATCCACAGGTAGTTAATCTGTGAATTCCAGTGAAAAGAGGTTTTCCATGTTAAACATAGCACTCTTCGGCCCTCCCGGAGCCGGTAAAGGAACCCAATCCCAAAAACTCCTTGAAAAGTATAATCTTGGGTACATCGCAACTGGAGATATCCTTCGGGAAGAGATTCGTGAAGGATCTGATCTTGGACTTAAAGCAAAAGCGATTATCGAACAAGGTGGCTTAGTAAGCGATGAAATCATTGTTCAGATTATTGAAAAGAAAATTCAAACGAATACGCAACTGGACGGTTTCATATTTGATGGTTTTCCACGAACTTTTGTTCAGGCCTATATTCTCGAGGGGCTTCTTCTAAAGCTGCACACATCTCTCAATGTGCTACTCAGTCTCGAAGTGCCCCGTAATGAGTCAGTTGGACGACTTATGGAGCGAGGAAAAACTTCTGGACGTTCGGATGACAATGAAGTTGTCATAAATAATCGTTTAGATGAGTACGAAAACAAAACGCTTCCCGTTTTAGATTTCTACAAAGAACGTGGGAAATACGTGGGAATTCTCGGTGTAGGAAGCGTTGATGATGTATTCGCTCGATTAACAGAGACTATTGATATCGAACTGAACAAGCATCTCCTCAATGTGGTAATGCTCGGTTATCCCGGTTCAGGTCGGGGAACTCAAGCTAAAAAGCTCGCTCAGAAGTATAGTTTGAATTACATATCTACCGGCGATATCCTCTTTGATGAAATGACGCGAAATACACCTGTGGGCAAACAAATTAAACCATATATTGAACGTGGTGAAATCGTTCCTGATGAAATCGTAATTCGTTTAATTGAAAAGCATATTCGCGACAACACATCGGCTCGCGGATTCATTTTCAAGGGGTTTCCACGAACCGTGGTTCAAGCGTACATTCTCGATGGATTATTGAGAAAACTAGGCTCTTCTGTTTCCTGTATTATCGATCTTGAAGTGCCAATGCTTCAGTTGATGAAACGATTAATTTCAAGAGGAAACAAAGAGAATAGAATTGGAGAAACCGGAACGCCAGAAGGGATTATTGATCGGCTTGAAGCACACGAAATTCAGACGCTCCCGGTTCTCAACTACTTTAAAAAAGATCGCGAAGTTACAGCCGTTAACGGTAGTGGAGAGCGGGATGAGATATTCGAGAGCTTGTCTCTAGTAGTAGAAAAGGCGTTTAAAGCTGTGAGATAATTTTCGTGTAAATAGTAGAGTTTGGAACTTTTGTTGTTCTTAGTATCCGCCAATAAAT
>DYSA01000551.1 GCA_020726425.1 Fibrobacter succinogenes
ATTTACACCTATTCAGGGTAGACACGTTGGTCTACCCCTACACCAAATTTGCAATACCTGCACAACCTCTCCAGCCTTGGAATGTTTCTCGCGAGGCTCTGTCTCTATTGTGAGGCAGAGCCTCAGGTTTGCATTCCCCGCAACGGCGCAGGGAAAAGAGTTACGAAAACGGGCAGCTTTTTACCGCTGCCCGTTTTTACATACAGTGAAAAAAGAACTCAACTTGCCTTCTGCTCGTTCCACATCTTGACGATAGTGTCGAGAACCTCTTTGCTCTTCCGTTCCCGTTCATCTTTTGACTTACACTCAAATCGACCTGCCGCCGCGCCGGGATGGCCACTTCCGATATCCATCTTACGCATCATTTCACCGATATTGATTTTCGATTTCAGAGCATCGTCAACAAAACCAAGCGACATAGACAGCGACATTCCATTGGTTTTAACCCCCTGCTTGAACATCGAACGAATGGTCAGAACTGCTTTCCCCTGAGGAAAATAGTGGTACGCGAGATTTTTTTCGAAATTTGGCGGATTGCGCAGTTCGCGCAGATCGAGAAGGATTATCTCTTCGGCACCTTCGAATGGCTTTGCAATCTTTTCGATCATCTTGAGGTGTTCCGCCTGAGTACTTCGGAACTGTTCTGCTTTAGCGGCCACTTCAGGAAGTTGCGCCACATCGAGATAGTCGTTGTCCCGAAGTTCTCGAACCAGTTTGCGCATAAACGCGTTGTCGTTGAAATCGAGTTTGATCGCGTGATCGATCGTTTTCGCCGGAGTAATCTCCTGCCAATGATCGTAATCGCGGAACTGAAAGCCATCGATCAGATCCAGTTCATCCACAAATGGCGCCCACTCATCCAGTTCGTACTCTTTTGAAAAGTAGTCGTAAATCACGCGAAGACAACTGGGTTTCTCTTCGATAACACCGTTCAATGTTGTGTAATCAACGCCCATCGCCTTGAGCTCTTCGATATTTGCAACGTGGTGATCAAACCAGAATCCACACTCCCGCGGATGAGGATGAGGCAAGTCAGTTACCACCGTTTCGAGATCATACGAAAGTCGGTGCATATTCGATGGCCCGGCAAAGGTGATCCGTTCAAAATCCCAAAAGAGTGAACAGAGAGCGGCGCACGCCACGCCATCGAGATCAAAGTGGGTCACCAGAGATTTGTAATTTGTTGATTCTGACACTGTCGAATCCTTTCTACCTCACAAAATTCCACGAGGTATACTTATTTGAGAAATTATTCGTTCGGAAAGATATTTTATGGTCGAACGTACTACGTTACAAGAGCGAAAAGTCACGGTTAAAAGTCCTCATAATTGAATTGGAGCTAAAGATGTCTCGAATTTTCCTCGTTATGCTTACTGTATTCAGCACCACTTTTGCCGCGAAGTCTATCAATTTTGAAAAAGAGATGGCAACTCTCGCCGGATCAATCACAGCGAATATTACACCGGAATCAAAAGGAACATCGGTACTGTTGCTTCCGCTGAACGACAAACGGGCACCAGGATTTGGGCCTTTAGTCGAACAATATCTCACAATCCCACTGATAAATCAGGGGAAAGTTTCCCTCGTTGATCGTTCAAATATCAAAACAATTCTTGATGAAACAGAACTTCAGGCACTCATGGGCAATCCTATCGAAGCAGGAAAACTCTCTTCGGCAAAGTACATGCTCACCGGAACCGTCTCGGCGGGATTTGACAGTATGTATGTGGTCATGTTGAAACTTATCTCCACGGAAACGAGCAAGATCATCGGAGCCGCTTCACTGGAGATTCCTTCGTGTGAACTGGAAAAACGAGTCAAACGAAACTAATTTTTTCGTATCACCAGTAAAAATTTGTAAGCCTTGAACAGCCCCCTGTTCAAGGCTCTTTTTTTACTGAGCAG
>DYSA01000552.1 GCA_020726425.1 Fibrobacter succinogenes
TGAGTAGTTACCATTTTCTGTGTGGTCAGTGGTTTTTTATGAATTTGTTTCCGTTCCAGCCTTAACGGGGAAATAAGGTTAATCAATGGAAACAATTGCGGTGGTTTGGCGATCGTTGTCGGTGGTGAGATCACAGGTTCGATAGATGATAGACGCTCTTCCCGCACCTTTTGCTTCGTACAGAGCACTATCGGCAATTCCGATAAAATCTTCTGCAAAGATACTCTCCTGTTGCGGTTCCCACTCCGCCACACCGATGCTGATACTGACGGTTCCAAATGAAGAATCGGGGTGAGGAATATTGCAGCGGCGAATGGCGTAGAGAATCGATTCTGACACTTTTCTCGTAGTTTCCGGGGTTGTTTTTGTCAAGAGCACCGCAAACTCTTCGCCCCCGTATCGAAATACCATGTCTGATTCTCGGCGAAGAGTTGCTTGGATAGTCTCGGCCACAGTTTTAAGTACTTCATCCCCTTTGAGATGGCCGTAGCGATCATTGTACTTTTTAAAGTAGTCCACATCGATCATCAATAATGCAGTTTGGCTCTTATGGCGCTGGGCCTGAATTGTCCACGTTGTTATGGTTTGATTGAAAAAACGGCGATTGTACACTCCCGTTAATCCATCGTGCATCGCCTGCTGATGAAGCTCTTCGCGACTGGCGTGTAACTCCGTAATTGTTGCTTCGAGGGTTGATTTCATCTCGAACATTTTTATGAAACTATAGAGAAGAATAGCATCGGTAGCTCCGGCGAAAATAACCACGAGCACATAAGCGCCACATATCTGAGTAAGTTCAACAGTGTTATACGTTTTGACAAGGGGCAGTTCTGGGAAAAAGCTTGTAATTGCGATAATTATTGTGATTAATGAGAGTGACCAGAGAGTTCCTCTTCGCGGCCCACTGAGAAATGCCGCGATCGCCGGAAATACATACATCCACACGTAGTCGTTCCCCGATGGTCCTCCCGTTACACCGATGAAAATAAAATAGAGATAGAAGAGTGAAACGATCGCTGGACTGGCAAAGGAAGGAATACCGATTTTGCGGGTGGCGACAAAGGTAACACTAAAGAATATTGTAATGACTAGTTTTATAACTCCAAAAAAATAGTCACCAGAAAAGAGGGTAATAAGTGAATAGAATGCAAAGAAAATCATTCCCAAAATGAGAAGAAGATTAAAAAGTGGGGTACGCCTAAATTCATCCAGCGAGACATCAGGCGTGACGCCATTGGATAAATACAGAAGAATTTTCTCTACTCGCGCTGAGATTACATCACGACTGGAGAGTGAAACCATACTCTATCCTCATTCTTTGAGACTTGTAATTTACGGAAAGAGTACAATTATAACACCATTTCGTCACGTGTAATATGAAAAAAGTGCAGAAATCTAGGGGCCGTATGGCTTACGGCTAAAGAATTGTTTTCCCTGTTCTACAAAGAGTGCATGAAATTCTTGATAAAGATACACATCCCGAGGGAGTGAATTGTGAAAAAGCGATTGAATTTCACGGTACGTTTGTTTCTCTTCGATCAATCCATGGAAAATGAGAAAACGTTTTGTATATGCATCGACAACAAACGACGGAAACGAAAAGGCATAGAGCAGTACACAATCGGCAGTCTCTTCGCCGACTCCGCGAATTGCCAGAAGTTCTGATCGGGTGGGGGAGTTGTTATCCCTGAGAAAGAATTTCGCCATTGCACGAAGATACTGGGTTTTTTGATTGAAATATCCCGCTGGTCGAAGTGCGTTCTTGAGCAGTTCTTCGGGATACTCCAACAGTTTTTCTGGATTGTGAAGAATTCCCGCTTCATAGAGATTTTTCAGAGCCATTTCCACATTTGTCCATGTGGTGTTCTGGGTAAGTATCGCTCCAACAGCAATTTCAAATTG
>DYSA01000553.1 GCA_020726425.1 Fibrobacter succinogenes
CGGTTCTCGGGTTTGCGGGAAGTCTCGATGCGGTGAGAAAGATCCCGTCAACGGCGGCAGTGAGATAAGATCAAGAGAAGTTCACGGGTAAGGAACTGGACAGAGATGGAGGATACACCGAAGAGGTCGGCGGCAAGACTGTTGAACATAAAGGGATGGATCTGAACTACTTCGGGGCGAGATACTATGATCCAGTGATTGGGTATTGGATTAGTTTCGATCCTATGGAGCAGTTTTGGAGTGGGTATAGCTACTCTGCAAATGGGTTCAATCCGGTGAATTCGGTGGATCCGGATGGGCAGGCAGTGCAAGCAATTCCGATAATTGCCGCGGGAATAATGCTAACTAATGCAGAAGCTCTGGAAACCATTGATGGTGAATTCCATGCTATGCTTGGGGTACTAACAGAGGGGATAGGAGGAATTGCTGCATCATTTGGTTTGAGCAAGCTACTCAAAAACGATAAGATTTTAGGAGTCATATACAAGAGAATAAATCCTAAAACAGGAGAAGAGTATATTGGACAAGCAAAATCAATGGAGAGATTTATGCAACGTCAGAAAGAACACGATAAAAGCTTAGGTATTAAACACAAGTATTCAGTTGTCGGAAGGGCCGAACCTGGTGTCAAGTTAGATGTTCTAGAAGAAAAAATGATTCGGCAAAGTGGTGGGCTGTCAAAAGAAGGCGGCACTTTGGCTAATAAGAGACATCAAATGAGTAATGAACGGTATAAAGCCGCCGGAGGAAAATAGTTATGGGAAGAAAGAAACAAAAATGGGTTTTGGGCGATGTGTTCAAAATAAGACTAGAAAATTCGAACTTTTCAATAGGGCAGATAATCGCGTACGAAAAAGAAATAGGCAGTGTATTTTGTGCGTTATATAAGCTGAGCTTCAATGATGATAAGATGCTTTTAAGTAACGAATTAATGACCTCTGAAAATCTTGTTTCTGCTATTTTTACCACAAGTGACTTACTTGAAAATGGTAAATGGGAAATAATTACGAATATGTCAATCGAGAACAAAGCATTGCTTGAAGGTATCGTAACTGCTCACAGGAGAAAGCAGTTCATCGGTACTGATATCCAAGGTTCGGGGTTAGTAGAAGATTTCTTAAATGCATATTTCGGTTTAACTCCGTGGGATGATTGGGCAAATCCAACATATCTGGATGAGTTTCTCATAAATATGGACAAAAAACCTTCAAATCTTATCTATGTAAAGCGTTAAATATAGGTAAGTTGTTCAGATGAGTAATAATGCAATAATTATGCTTTATATACTGCAACGCTCCATCACCCGTTGGAATTTTCAACCCCCCTCCCATTCTCCTTAATGCCGATGTGGATTGCCGAAGGTCAAACCAACATTTCAGATTAGGTTTTTCACTCTTCAAACAACCGCCAAGTCCGCTACGCATCCCGCAGGAAAATCGAGTGGATGAAGTGCGGAATCCCTTTTGCTCATCTCGCAAATCATCACGTTTTCAATCCTAAAAGCAGCAACTCCAGAGCAATCATTTCTGATCCACAAATCGGTTCAGGAAATCAAATCCGAACGCTCAATATTTTATCACACCTATGCACCATAGGTGAGTAAAATTGTTGATACAAGCACAGATAACACTATATCGTCAGGGTAATTGAGTATGATGCATTCGCATTTCAGACGTAGGACAGGATCTTCATACTATATTGATATATAAAAGAAATAGTGTAAGACAGAGATGGAGAGGCGAAAAATGGCGAAAAGCAGTATGTTTTCAGTGCGAATGACCACCGGCGACGAAGAAAAGCTAACTCGAATTATGAAGCGTCTTGGCCACACCGGCCCGACAGAGTTTCTCCGGTTTGCTCTGGACTTTATCTCAGAGAAGCTTGATGATCCCGACG
>DYSA01000554.1 GCA_020726425.1 Fibrobacter succinogenes
AGCCTCGAACGCGGCATTCCAAGCGAGGACGCTTGGAACGAGTTCTGGAGCCAACTTTTGGTTTGGAAACCACCTGAGTAGTTACTTCGTTTCTTTCCCTCGGGATTTTCTCTGTTCGAAAGGAGATTAAATTCAGATGTGGTTGTGCAGACGTTACCATTTCTGCGTCCGCATTATCCGGAACATGGTGTGAAATCTGGTGTTATTTCTGAATAAAACATTCATGGAGAGTGCAAAAAAGCGGTCTCTTCGCAAAGAGACCGCTCAATTTATGTCCTTTCAATCTTTTTCAATTCCCTAGCGAATAGGCAATCAAAAAAATGAAAAATGAGATTGTCAGATAGACCGCGATTCTGTTGTTTCGTGTTTTGAATAATCTCATAGTGTAAAGTTTTCTTTCTTTTTTTAAGTATAACAAATTGATACGAACGAATAAAAGGCGACGGATTATTTCATAGGCAACTCCTTCGAGTATTTGTGCCGACCAGTTTAAGGCGGTCGGCACTATGAGTAGGTTATTTCGATTTAATTCCAATTGAAATGTTTTTCTGAATAACATCCGAACCAACGCGAATTTCAATAACTCCGAAATATGCCCAGGCCCCAAGAGTTCGTCCTGCTTTATTTTTAGGAGCTAATGCTCCAACTAATACACCACGTTCTTCGTTGAAATAGAATTTCTCATTTGTGCTATTACCAACCAAATTTCCCACCGCATCAAACAGACCCTTGGGCTGAATTAGCGAACAGGTACTATGCAAACAACGTGTGGGGCTTCCTTGTTCAAAGTAGAACAAAACGGGCATCGATATAATTACATCGATGCCCGTTTCTGTTTGAATATTTCGATTCTCTTTACCGAAAATTTTTACGGTGAGTTCTCCCAACAACGTGGCACTTCGTGCAATTCGGTGGCTGATCTTGTCGAATCCGCAACGGCATACGGAAAGATCAGACTCCCGATGAGAACACATTGTCGCTCCAAATCAATACGCGACTACAATAACCCCATTGACACAAATCCCAGAACCGAACCGATCGCCTGTTCAACTCGCTGAATCCGCGGGCCAAGAGTCGTGGGAATCGCTCCCGCTTGTTCCATGAGATCAACTTCGTAAGGGATAAATCCACCTTCGGGACCGATGACAATGGTGTAATGTTTGTTCTGTTCCACCACAAATGGCTGAGCGTTTTCCAGAGGATGAAAAATCCGCAGTTCCGAACCTTCGGCGATCGAAGCGAGTCGGTCTTCCACAAATGGCTTAAATCCTTTGTGAATCATCACGGTCGGAGAAACGGTGTCCCGCGTCTGCATCAACCCATCGAGAATAATTTCATCTAGCCCCGCCGGAGTCAAAAATGGTGTCGTCCAATAACTCTTGTCCACTTTC
The DNA here is from genome assembly GCA_020726425.1 of Fibrobacter succinogenes. Taxonomy (GTDB): domain Bacteria; phylum Fibrobacterota; class Chitinivibrionia; order Chitinivibrionales; family Chitinivibrionaceae; genus JAIFMU01. The sequence goes on from DYSA01000554.1 coordinate 1,392, forward strand.
CAACTCTTTATCACGTGAATCTCTTTGACACCCATTACGACAGCAGTGTGCAACAGTTTTCGAAACGATTTTGGGCGACACATTGCAACAATGAGCTTTACCGGAAGTGGCTTTGGTGGTGGAGTTGTCAGAGTTGGAACGATTATCGCTTCAGCCTCGGTGATTGACAAAATCGAAGCGGTTCCCATGAGCCCTTCGCGAACACCGATACGGATCGATTCATCCGGCGAACTCTTAAGCACTTCGCGAATATGATCAAATCGAAAATCGGAAAGGTGAACCGTTCCATCGCTGCGAATTTCGGATTGAGAAAAGAGAAGAATGTTCATGGGCAAACTCTTTCGCTGGGGAAAAGCCAATTCTGTCCGCCGAAAATAGCTGATTCAATTGGCAGTGACACTTTTTTTTACAACGAGATGGTTCGGCGACAGGAATCGAAAATGCTATATTCAACAAAAATCAAATCAAGGAGATCCCATGAGTTCTAACTTCCCCCTCGCT
>DYSA01000555.1 GCA_020726425.1 Fibrobacter succinogenes
AGCGAACGGCGTGTTCGTAGAGCGGAAGTGTCTGTTCAGAATTTTCCTGTTGAATTTGATCCGGCAAGCGGCGAACGATTTCGTGGTAGATTCGCAGAATCTCCTTTTCGTCCTGTTCGGGGTAACGATTCATGAGCCACGGAAGAAGTTGTTTCCCCGAAGGATATTGCTGTAAATCAATCAGAACCTGATCCATTCGAAGGCGCGGCTGAACGATTGCGGGGCCATCGATCGATTCAGGAAAAACCGTGATCTGCGGACGGTAGTTGAGAAGATCAGCCATGTACGCTTTCGCAAATCGACCGGGAATGACGCGCTGTGAACGACTTGCTCCGCCAAGTTTGATTCGATTTGAAGAAAGCGCGCGGGCAGCACCTTTTTTGCGAACCACGCCGAGAAGTTTTGCCACGGCTATGGCGATCGATGAGTTTTTCAGATACTCTTCGCGCAGGGGAAGCAGAGTTTCACGGCAGATCGAAAGAGATTCACGGGCTTCGGCACGAAGGGTTCTGAGATATCGCGCAGTGGAACTGATCTTCCGTTTCCAGCTCACCAGCGCACCGATCTGTTCGCACACGGTTTCTGCGTGAATCATCTGATCTTCGATTCGTTCAGTCAGCGCGGCAAATCCATTTTCATCCTGCTGAAGTAGCTGAACCATTGGTTCAACATAGCGATCAAAACTGTCGATTACTTCGCGGTAGCGTTGTTCAAGAGGAGTTCCGGCGGGAAGTGATTTGGCACGATCAGCAATGTTGAGAATCGCCTGTCGGTCGTGTTCGAGCTGTCGGTTCACCGCCTGCATTCGCACCCCGAGTTTTCCGGTCTGCTCTTGAACCGCCGAGAGATCACTTTTCGCAAGAGCGATCTGGATCAAATCGGCAATTCGGCGCATCTCTTCAACTTCAACGCGGATCGTGTCTGCAAGGCCGAGTTCACTCTCCTGCGACAGACTGAGCACGAAATCCCTCACCGGTGTGTGAATCAGAAACTCTTCGCCTGATCCGACTGAAAGCAGTATCTCTTTATTAATCAGTGTGCGAATCACTTCATCCGCTTCAAAACGGTTCTGTCCGGAGTGGGTCAATGAAATCCGAATGAGTTGGTCACGGTCAAAAAAAGGTGACTCCTTACTTTTCAAAACAAGAGTTTCTACCAGAGCCCAGTGATCGTACAGAGTTTTTATTAGCAAACGGGGAGCAATCATTCTTTGATCTCCAATCGTCGAGCGCGCTCCGCAATAAAAGTAATCATAAAGAGAAGAACGGAGAGGTAATTTAGTTTCATTGTAACTACTCAATTGATTTTAAAAAAATATGAGATTAGCTTCAGCACACGTTCCAAATATCATGAGGCTGGAAAAATATTCGCAATGAAACTCAAAAGTCGTAAATTAGCCCCTCTGTGACCGACAGTAATCAGCACAATACGTTGATTTAGTCGTTACCGAAAAGCTCCCCCGGGTGGTATTCCTGCGAAATTTTAGTATTCTTGTAAGTCACTGGATACTATAATCGAGATCAGTTGATGTCTGGCTTTAACGAGGGCATCAGGAATTTTTTTGATTGTATTTCCATGAAACAGTCCTTTTCATCTACAATTTCAATTGATACTAATTTTGATTATTTTTGTACTGATGAAGTATCAAATGGTTGAAAGTACTCAGCATTGGATGAATTGAAATATACTTTATATGTATTGAACTCTGCTTAGTACGAATGTAAATCTGCTTAGTACGAATGTAAATCTGCGGAGTACGAATGTAAATCTGCGGAGTACGAATGTAAATCTGCTTAGTACGAATGTAAATCTGCGGAGTACGAATGTAAATCTGCGGAGTACGAATGTAAATCTGCGGAGTACGAATGTAAATCTGCGGAGTACGAATGT
>DYSA01000056.1:0-3078 GCA_020726425.1 Fibrobacter succinogenes
TTACCAATCTTTTTGGCTCCAGTACTCGTTCCCAGCGTCCCGCTGGGAATGCAGACGCGAGGCTCCGCCTCGATTAATTGAGGCAGAGCCTCACGGTCGGCATTCCAAGGCTGGAGCCTTGGAACGAGTTGGTCTAATATCATACGGTTACAACTTCGGGTTTTACAATTGCACCTGAGTGGTTACCATTTACCAACGGTATATTTTGCTAAAAAACAGTCTGTTTGTAACGTGAACACCGTTGCATTAAATCCCAAAACCGTAGCATTTAACCGGAACACCGATAGTTTTATCTGAAAACTCTTTTTTCAACCGGAAAAGTGATTTCTCAACCGGAAAAGTGATTTCTCAACCGGAAAAGTGATTGTTTCGGTCTGTTTTAACCGAAAAAGTCTCCGGTTCACACAACTCGGGTACCCACAAGAGGCTGTGCAAGTATTCAAATAATTCCCCAAAATCACAATTTTCCGTAGGGTGCGGACCAACGTGTCCGCCCAGCATTTCGAGGAAATCAACCATTTACACCTATTCAGGGTAGACACGTTGGTCTACCCCTACACCAAATTTGCAATTCTTGCACAGTCTCCAAGGGGCCAATGCTGTAGCGCTTATTGATTACAGTCGATGAATCGACTGTCTAATATTGAATTACATCCTCCGGATGGACTCGAATCTGATCCGGTAGGATCAAATTTGTTATTAGCCTCGGATTTTAATCCGTGGAAACATGGTCGGATCAAATAAGCGCTACAGCATTGCTCCAAGGGGCACCACTACAATCTAGTATTCCTTCTCAACAACGTGGAATTTTTCCCATTACAATGAACCAACTCCAGCCCAAACTGATCTGCCAGATATTCAAATGTGAGTTTGCTATAAAAAAAGATATGGGTCGGATCATTTTTATAATACCACGCCGAAAAGTACGGCGTGGTTCCCAGAAGTTCTGTCCGAAGGTAGAGATACCCGTTCGGTTTGAGGTGAGTAAGAATCTGTTTGAACTCTTCACGGGGATTTCGGAAATGTTCCGACGATTCACAGGCGATGATCAGATCGAACTGACCGTTGATCGTCGAAAGCGGTTCGTAGTTGGGATCATAAGCAAATGCATCCACTCCCCTCTCCTTGAGAATCGTCGTCATCACCGCATTTTCACCGGATCCGTAATCGAGCACACGCATGGCAGAAATATCCCCGGTCAACTTATCAATCGAACTGATTACGCCGGATAGATAGTTGCGATACCCGCTGTCAGAATCGTCATTGTCGTGAAGCGCATACCGTTCCAACTCCTGCGATTCGGTGAGATGAAACCGCTCGGGAACATGTACCGAATGACACGATTCACAGCGATAAAACCGTTCGATTCCCGCCACAAGTTTCAGTTCCAGTGACGCGCCTTTGATGACCGTCGTTTCATTTCCACAGAGTGGACACTTATCCATTCAGAACCTCCCGAAGACGAAGCGCATACCCTTCAACCAGTTCAAGCATAGCCGAAACGCCGGTTGTTAAATCAGTGAGCGGAATTGAGTTCAAACCGAGATTAACCATTGTTGCGAGAAATGCACCAATTCCCAAAGAGTCTTGCAATAATCCAATCTGTTCGGCATAGGTTTCATAGGCTGATTGATCACCGGCGGCAAATTTTTTCAAAGAATCAGTGGCGAGCGAAAGCCGATTTTCCAATAGGAGAAGTCCGTTTTTGAGAGATTCAGGAATTATTACAACAGCATTTCTCGTGAGAATCCCTTGTACAACCACCGCTTCTTCGACATCATAAAAGCGAGAGAGCGAGCCTGTTTCAGGGCGAAGTGCATAGGTTCCGTTGACAATTTCCGTGCGGAACGGAACCGATCCTCCCAGTGTGGATGCAAATACTTCCTCAGCGGAAATCTCGTCGATACAGTTGGTCGGCTGATCGCAGGAGTGAAGGAAACAGGGCTGTTTTGCACAACTTCCCGTGACAAACACCGCGTGTCCAGAACCATACGGCCCGGTTTCCACCGGCGAAGTTGCTCCGAACAGAGCGAGCACAGTAACTCCCAAAGCTGCGCCGGCGTGCATAAGTGCAGTATCTCCGGTGACTATAAATGAAGCAAAACTGGCGAGAGTTAACGATTCGCGGAATGTGGTTTTCCCCGCCGTGACGATTACCGAATCGCCTAACTCTGAAGCAATCGCTTTGCACAGTTCCATCTCAGCGGGGGCTCCGGTTATGAGGATTTTCGATCCCTGAGCGACCACCAGTTTTCCCAGTTCAATCCAGCGCTCTTTTTTCCACATCTTAGCGGCAATTGCGGATCCCGGTTGAAAGACAAATAGAGATTCGCCGTTCCAACCATTTTCAACCAAGTAAGAGTTTGCGTACTCTTTTTCTAAATCGGAGAGAAAGATTTTCGGTTCTGAAGGATCGTTTTCAACGCCGGCGATCTTTTTGTACAAGTCAATGGCGTGAAGATTATTGCACCTTCGGCTGTAGGGAATCGCGAAAAGATAGCGACTCCAGAATCCATTCACACAATCGATACCTTCGCCAGACAGAACCAATCCCACAATCTCTTTTGCCGAAATAAGCGAACTCAATGCACCGTACAAACCGTGTTGTGAAAGATTGATAACCAGATCAAATTCCATGGCCGTCAATGTTTCAATCCACGCCCCCAACTGAAATGATTCGATGGGAAACGATTCTTCATCGCGAAGTGCTTGCGCCGAAGCACTTCGGGGAAACAGATGAATTTTGTCGATGTAAGGATTGTTCAACACTCCCCCTTCATAGCCCGTTTCGACCAGAAAGTGAAGTTCATCGGCGGGAGTTTTGCGTTTAAGCGCTTCGAACAACGGAACCGCCATAATCACATCGCCAATATTATTCGGAAGGATAATCAATCGTTTCATTTTTCCGCCGGCATAAGAGTTCTGTTACGCGCGTAAAATAGGTTTTGGAGGATTTTTCTGCTAATTGAACTTGCCCACAGCGAAATGAATCAGTGCAGGTGAGAAAGGAACGGCCAAAACAAAATCACCATGGATGAACCATGGCCTGATATCGGGTCGTCCAAGGACGAAATGCAC
>DYSA01000056.1:3178-10602 GCA_020726425.1 Fibrobacter succinogenes
AACCATGGCCTGATATCGGGTCGTCCAAGGACGAAATGCACGGAGCGATACGATTTGCAACCGTAAAAGCCCAACGGAAATGCTATTGATTTCGTGAAAAGGTCAAAAGAGTAACAATTCCACGGTTCGACAAGCTCATCGACCAATCAGCCAGATCTTTCAACACTACTCAAAAAGCAAACATTTTATAATTTACAGCCTTACTCACAATATCCTAACAATTGAAAAACAATTCACAAACACGCAGGTCGCATATTTGTAACGAATCAAAAACAGATGTCGGTTTTTGGGGAATCTCAGAAGCCGTGACAACAGAAAAATCTCTAAAGGAGAGAGCATGAAAAAAATGATTACCACCGCATTCGCAACGATTGCACTTGCGGCAGCAACCACATTTGGTCAGACTGAAATCCTTGGTGCAGGAGCAACATTCCCGTACCCACTCTATTCAAAAATGTTTTCAGTGTATGAAAGCCTCTACAAAACAAAAGTGAACTATCAGTCAATCGGGTCTGGCGGCGGAATTCAGCAGATCACTGCAAAAACTGTTGACTTTGGTGCAACCGACGCGTTCCTTGGTGATAAAGAAGAAGCTGCAATGGGTGCAAAATCAGTTCATATCCCAACCTGTCTTGGTGCGGTTGTTCTTGCATATAATCTTCCGGGAAATCCTGCTATTAAATTGACACCTGCTCTTATTGCAGATATCTACCTTGGGAAAATCACCAAGTGGAATGATGCAAAAATTGGTGCAGTAAATAAAGGTGTCAAACTTCCAGGAATCAATGTGGTTGTTGTTCGTCGTTCGGACGGTTCTGGTACAACTTCGATTTTTACTGACTACCTTTCCAAAGTTAGCACAGAGTGGAAAGACAAAGTTGGCGCAGGAAAATCAGTAGAATGGCCCACTGGTATTGGCGCAAAAGGTAACGAAGGCGTTGCGGGAAATATCAAAAACATGCCCGGCGCAATCGGTTATACCGAACTTGCGTATGCTAAAAAGAACAATATGCCTCAGGCACTTATCCAGAACAAAGCAGGAAAATTTATCGCTCCAAGCTTGAAATCAGCTTCGCTTGCGGCAAAATCACTTCCTCTTAACTGTAAAGTAAATCTTACAAACACCGAAGTTGCCGATGGGTATCCTATCGCGGGACTTACATGGTTGGTGATCTATCAGGATCAGAACTACGGTGGACGTACACAGGCTCAGGGTGCTGAAGTAGTAAAAATGATCAAATGGATGATTACCGATGGTCAGAAATATACTACTCCACTTGACTATGCTCCACTTCCGAAGAATGCACAGGTTCAGGCGTTTAAAAACCTTGCTACTGTAAAATTCAACGGCGTTCAGTTGATGAAATAAGGTGATTTCTGTGCGATGCATCGAACCATCGATGCATCGCTTTCTGTTTACCTACGATTACACACGGAGTGCGTTGAATCGTTTATTATGAAAGAGAAGACCATGACGACGACAAAAACATTCAATCAGCGAGATCTGATTTTCAAAAAAGGGATCGCCCTGAACGCCATTGGAATTGTGGTACTTCTAGCGGTGATCTTTGTAACTATCCTGTTCTCATCACGAGAAAGCATCTCTGAGTTTGGATTGGGATTTGTTTTTTCACAGAATTGGGATCCTATTGGACTCAACTTTGGAGCGCTTCCATTTATCGTGGGAACGATGCTTACTTCGATCCTCGCACTTCTTATTTCACTCCCTTTTTCTCTGGCAATTGCACTTCTCCTCGGTGAATATTCGCCAAAAGGAAAGTTTACCGGATTTGTTCGTTCGATGATCGAACTGATGGCTGGTGTTCCTTCGGTGATCTTCGGATTTTGGGGACTCTACTATTTGGTACCGCATATCAGAAACCTTCAGATGGCATTGGGGATTCTTCCCTATGGTGTTGGGATATTTGCTTCGTCCGTTATTCTCGCAATTATGATTATTCCCTACTCATCTTCAGTCGCTCGCGAAGTGATCACCATGGTTCCGCGATCACTCAAGGAAGCAGCGTACTCACTTGGTTCAACCCGTTTCGAAGTAATCACAAAAGTGGTTCTCCCCTATGCACGATCAGGGATTATCGCGGGGATTCTTCTGTCACTGGGACGTGCGATCGGTGAAACAATGGCAGTAACAATGCTCATCGGTAATAACAACGAAATTCCTAAAGACATTTTTGCTCCTGCAAACACAATGGCTTCCGTAATCGCCAATGAGTTCGCCGAAGCGCAGGCGGGTCTGCACATGAGTTCGCTCTTTGAAATCGGACTACTGCTGTTTATTATTTCAATTGTGATCAATCTTATCGGTCGCCTTGTGATCCATTCGATAAACAAAAGTGGAGGAAAATAAGATGACAAATAAACTTTCAATAGAACTTGATCCGCGTCAGATTCGTCGGCGTAAAGTACTAAACACTCTTTTTTCTGCGACAATTATGATCCTTTCTATTCTTTCAATCATCCCGCTCTTTTTGATTTTGACTCATATTGTCAAAGAAGGTTTCTCGGCGATCAAACCGGAATTCCTCGTATCGCTGCCAAAACCGGTAGGTGAACCAGGAGGCGGAATCGCAAATGCTCTTGTGGGAACAATAATGTTGATTTCCATCGCGACAATTCTGGCTCTTCCTGTGGGAATCGGCGCAGGTCTGTTTTTAGCAGAACATCCGAAAAGCAAAATGGGCGAACTGGTGCGTCTCTCCGTCGAAGTACTTCAGGGGATTCCTTCGATCGTAATTGGATTGATCGTCTACATGATCTGTGTAAAACCGATTGGAAACTTCTCTGCTCTTTCTGGGGGAATCGCGTTGGCAATCATGATGTTACCGTTTATTGTCCGCACTACCGAAGAGACGTTGAAACTGATCCCGACCACGCTTAAAGAAGCATCTTTGGCGCTCGGTGCTCCCTATTACCACACGATTCTTCAGGTAATTTTACCGGCGGGACTCAATGGTATTATCACGGGAGTTCTCGTGAGTATTGCTCGAATTGCCGGTGAAACAGCACCGCTTCTGTTCACGGCATTTGGAAATCCGTTTATGAATATGAATCCGCTAAAACCGATAGCGACTCTTCCGCATTTGATCTTTACCTATGCGATTAGTCCCTACGACGACTGGCATGCACTCGCTTGGGGTGCCGCTATCATCCTGTTAGCGTTTATATTACTACTGAACTTCGGCGCGAGAATGGTCGCAGGAAAATTTGGAATGGATCATTCTGCATAAACTATCGTTATACTTGAATCGAGGGTGTCTCCTACGAGGCACCCCATAGAGAATTAAATTTGTTCACACAAAAGAAAGGGTTTCCAATGCTTAACAAAACAATTTTTGTCGTTGAAGATGAATCTGACATCCAGGAATTGATCCGCTATAATCTGACAAAAGATCGCTATACTGTTGAATGCTTTGACAACGCCGAAGCTATGTTGAAACGGTTGAGCCAAAAAGTTCCCGACGCCGTTCTTTTGGATATAATGCTTCCGGGAATTGACGGTCTCGAAGCGTGTCGTCGTATGCGTGCCGGTGGTCCCAGTGAACAGGTTCCAGTGATAATGCTCACCGCCAAAGGTGAAGAAGCTGATATCGTTACGGGACTTGAACTGGGTGCCGATGATTACATGGTGAAACCATTTTCACCGCGAGTTCTATTGGCGCGACTCAAAGCAGTCGTTCGCCGTCGTCGTGTCGAAGAGACAATATCTCAAAAGCCACTTGAAATTTCAGGAATCCACATGCATCCGGGCCGTCACGAAGTTACTATCGATGGTGAACAGGTGGCTCTCACCGCCTCTGAATTTGCCGCGCTCTATATGCTCGCTGACAAAGCCGGTTGGGTGTTCACACGGTATCAGATTGTGGAAGAAGTTCACGGGCCAAACTACCCGGTGACCGACAGATCCGTGGATGTAATGATCGCCGGTCTTCGCAAAAAGATGGGGCCAAAAGGTGATTTAATTGAAACCGTTCGCGGAATCGGATACAAATTCAAAGGCGAAGATGATGAGTAAAAGTAAACCGTTTTACATTCACCTATTTCCTGCATTCGTTCTGACAACACTGATCGTTACGGCGATCATCTATTTCAGTACGACAAAACGATTTAAAACGTTCTATGTCGAACAAACAGAAAAAACACTTCAGAAAGATGCGGAACTCTTTAGTTTCACTTTGAAAAGTAGCATGGAGAAAGGACAAGATCTCGATTCTCTTGCAGAAATTATTGGTCCTAAAACAGGAACTCGTTTCACCGTGATTCGCCGCGATGGAACAGTGATTGCAGATAGCGACAAAAAGCTTTCCGAAGTTGACAATCATCGCGATCGTCCTGAAGTTATCGAAGCCTTAAAGGGAAAAGTAGGAACATCTATTCGCTACAGTCAAACTCTGGGCAGTGATCTTATGTATGTCGCAATTCCCTATGACACACTTGTTATACGAAGTGCAATATCACTTAACCGCCTGTCCACGGAGATGTCAAACTACACTCGAGAAATCGGTGTAGCAGTCGCAATTGCAATGATTTCTGCACTTCTGGTGAGCTTGCTTTTAACGTGGATTTTCAGCCGACCGATCGATGATCTTATCGAACGGGCGAAACTTCTGTCAGAAGGAAAATTCACCCCTTCGTTAATAAAAAGTTCGATCAGTGAAATTGCAGTGCTTTCTGATATTATGGAGAGTTCTTCGGAAACTCTCGCCAAACGATTCCGCTCTCTTTCACGCCAAAAAGAACGTCTTCGGGTGGTTCTGGGCGGTATGGTTGAAGGTGTTGTGGCGTTTGATGGCGAAGAAAAAGTATTCCTGCTCAACGATGCCGCTCGCAAGATGCTCAATATTGACATGGAAAATGTAAAGGGACATCAGATTCAGCAGCTGGTTCGCAATGTTCCTTTCCAACAAGTTGTTACTCAATTAATGAGCGAACACGAGGAGATTCGCACGATCATTTCAGTTCCCACTGATGGCGATCCGCGCATTCTCAACATGAACTGTAGAATTCTCGAAAATAGCAAGAGTTTCCTGATCGTGATGCACGATATCACGGATCTCAAACGTCTCGAAAATCTTCGTCGTGACTTTGCAGGAAATGTCTCTCACGAATTGAGAACTCCCCTCACGTCGATAAAAGGATTTGTGGAAACACTGGTCGATGGTGCGATCAATGATCCCGATGATGCGACTCACTTTCTGGGAATTATCAATCGACAGGTCGATCGTCTCAATCAGTTGATCGAAGATCTCTTGATGATCGCTCGCCTTGAAAAAGAGGAAGAGACCAGTGCAATTGACATGACTGTTCAGGCGATTCACCCGATCTGTGAAACGGCAATTTCAAACTGCCGCGGTCGCGCAGAAAAGAAAGACATTAAAATTGTACTTCGCTCTGACAATGATGCGCTCACGGGAAATGTCGTTCCGTCGCTGATTGAACAGGCATTGAACAATCTCATTGACAATGCAATTAAGTACAGCAATTTCGGAACAGCAATCGCGGTGGAAACAAAAATCACCGGATTGTTCCTTGCAATTTCTGTCATTGATGAAGGTACGGGGATTCCCAAAATGCACCTTCCCCGCTTGTTCGAACGATTCTATCGAGTCGATAAAGCGCGCACCAGTTCTATGGGTGGCACCGGCCTTGGTTTGGCCATTGTCAAACACATCGCTGGAGTGCATAATGGATCGGTACATGTAGAAAGTGTAATAGGAAAAGGATCAACATTTACGATTCTTCTTCCAAAAATTGATTAACGATACAATACAAAATGACAAAATGACAAAACGCTTGAACGTTAAATCGCTTAATCGTTTAACCATAAAAGGATACAAAAATGAATCAGCTTGAAAACCCTAAAATTGACGTGACCAATCTCGACTTCTTTTATGGAGCGTCACAGGCACTTTTTGATGTGAATCTCAAAATCCCTTCAGGTCAGGTGACTGCGTTTATCGGACCTTCAGGATGTGGAAAATCAACATTCCTTCGCACGTTAAACCGCATGAACGACACAATCGACGGAACGCGGGCAGTGGGTAAAGTTTTGCTTGATGGTCAGGATATTTATGCGCCTACAACCGATGTCGTAAGTCTTCGCAAACGGGTAGGAATGATTTTCCAGAAATCGACTCCATTTCCAAAATCGATCTATGAAAATATTGCCTATGGTCCTAAACTTCACGGCCAGAAAAACAAACCGATCCTCGACGAAATCGTAGAATCAAGTTTGAAACGGGCTGCACTTTGGGATGAAGTAAAAGATCGTTTGAACAAAAGTGCCTTGGGACTTTCTGGTGGTCAGCAGCAGAGACTCTGTATCGCCCGTGCGATTGCCGTTTCACCGGATGTACTTCTCATGGACGAACCGGCTTCGGCGTTGGATCCAAAATCAACAGCGAAAATTGAAGATCTTATTGAAGAGTTAAAAGGCGATTACACAATCGTTATCGTAACTCACAATATGCAGCAGGCTGCTCGTGTATCAGATCGAACCGCATTTTTCTTCGAAGGCAAGATTATAGAATACGGTGACACGACGAAGATTTTCACTCAGCCTGAAAAGAAACAGACCGAAGATTATATCACCGGACGTTTCGGGTAACTCCTCGTATCGTACAAAATTAACAACTCAAAGAAAAGAGAAACAATGTCTATTCATTTCCATAAAGAGATCAAAAAAACAGAAAAACGTCTGGTAACACTGTGCACTCTTGTCGAAGAGTCGGTGAGAAATGCAGTGAAAGCATTCATCGCAAAAGATGCGGACATGGCAAAAAAAGTGATTGAAAGCGATCACGAAATCGACATGATGGAAATTGATGTTGAAGAGGAGTGTCTCAAGATTCTCGCGCTTCATCAACCGGTAGCAATTGACCTTCGTTTTGTAGTCGCTGTTTTGAAAATCAATTCAGTACTTGAACGCGTGGGTGATCATGCCGTCGGGATTGCTCGTCGCGCTGCACTCATTTCAAAACTGGCGGATGTTGAAACTCCTCCTCCATTCTCGTTCGATGAAATAATCAATGCGGCGACAACACTTTTGAAAAAAAGTATCGACGCTTTGATCAATCACGATTCAGAACAGGCGTATGCCATTTTGGAAAGTGAAGCTAATATTGATGTAATCAAACACACCATGTACAATGCCTTCATTGAATCTTCGAAAGAAAATCCCGCTCATATCGAATTGAACACGGCCTATCTCTATGTCGCTCGTTACCTTGAACGGATCTCTGAACATGCGGTGAACATTGCTGAAGATGTGATCTATATGATCAACGGAGAAATTATCCGCCATCAGGGCTGAGATAGATATTGAAAGAGAAGATCTAAAGTAACTACCCAGGTGTTAGTGGGGGACAAAAATTCGCTTCAGCACTCGTTCCCAGCGTCCACGCTGG
>DYSA01000556.1 GCA_020726425.1 Fibrobacter succinogenes
GGTCTATTCCGAAGTGGGCGCGGGCACGGTGTTTCATGTCTATCTTCCGGTTACCACAGAAACGGTTCGACGGGAGATTACATCTGAACCAATAGTTACTGGATCGGGAACAATTCTGGTGATCGATGACGAAGAACTTATTCGCATAACCGCGTCGGCGATGCTTCGAACCATGGGATATCGAGTGATTCTTGCCACCAATGGTCAGGAAGGCGTAAACACATTTGCAGAGACAAAAGATGAAATTGATCTGATCATTCTCGACATGATCATGCCAGTTATGGGCGGTCGGGAAGCATTTGCCAAACTCCGCGAAATCTATCAGAACATTCCGATTCTGATTGCTTCTGGATTCGCCAAGGAAAAGGACATGGCAGAACTGAAAAAGCAAGGCGTGAATGGAATTTTGAACAAACCGTTCCGCAAGGCTGAGTTGGCGGAGATGGTTAAAAATGCAATACATGTTACTGCACGGACAATGAAAAAGTGAGGGATAACAAAATGTGTCTACGAATAGTACTTTTGATCGCACTGCTTTTCGCAGTTACCGTTTACTCTGACCCCGTAGTGCCGCAGAACGTAACCATTGGTGTTCTTGCCCTTCGAGGAAAAGATCAGTGCCTCAAGCAATGGGAATCGACAGCAAAGTATCTCTCTACGAAAATTGAGGGAGCGACATTTTCGATCATCCCACTAACCTTCGACGAGGTCTGTGATATGTCTAAAACTGATAGTCTCGATCTCTTTCTTGTAAATCCGGCGTACTATGTTCGACTTGAACGAAGCAGTGGAGTACTTCGAATTGCAACGATGGTGAACAAAGACAACTCAGAACAGATAAGTCAATTTGGAGGCGTCATCTTTACCCGCCATAACCGTGATGATATTCAAACGATTCAGGATATTAAGAAAAAGTCATTTATGGCAGTTAGTTCTGGCTCTTTCGGTGGATGGTACGCCGCAAAACGGGAGTTTCTTGAAAGAGGAATTGTTCCGGAAAATCATTTTTCTAACATTTTGTTTGGCCAATCGCATGATTCTGTTGTGCACGCTGTTTTCAAGGGGACTGTCGATGCCGGTACTGTTCGAACCGGCATTTTGGAAGCGATGGAGAAAGACGGTATCTACGATACCGACAGCTTTAAAATTATCAATGCTCAAGATTCGCAATTCCCCTTCGCATATTCAACGAAACTATATCCAGAATGGCCTCTTGCGGCATCCTCAAAAACTGATAATGAGTTGGCAAAAAAAGTAGTTATTGCACTCTTAACTATACCCGATACCGCTGAAGTTCTTAAAGCTGCTCAGATTATGGGATGGGCCATTCCGGGCAACTATAACGAAGTTGCCAATTGTCTCAAAAGTGTGAAAGCTCCACCCTTTGAACATTGGGGAGAAATTCCAGTTCGAGCACTTTTCATTCAGTATGGAATTTGGGTTATACTATTTCTTCTTTTTTCGGTGCTTCTTCTCCTCTACTCCGGGGTGAGGCTGGTTAATAAAATCCGTAAAAGTTCAAATGAGAGTAGAAAGTTACAGGGGTTTTCCTTGGAGTACCTACTCTATAGTTCAGCTTCATTTATGACAGGATCTTTTGTTCTTGTGCTGTTTTCTGCCTTTCAGAAGATTATGGCGGGGTACTCGCTTAAACCCAAAGGTTTTACCATACCGTTCATTTTTGGCGGAGTTGCCGGTTTCATCATTGGAACACTTTTCTCATATCAGATCCGTCAGAAAGATAGGATAAGAAGACAGTTAGAAGAGCTTCGCGCCAGTAAAGAACTGTTGAATAACCGTGCCAAAATGGAGGCGATCGGTCAGCTTGCAAGTGGAGTTGCACATGATTTCAATAATGCACTTGGCGGAATTATGGG
>DYSA01000057.1:0-5768 GCA_020726425.1 Fibrobacter succinogenes
CTAGAAGTTTTAGCGGTGATCGTCAGCGGATAGGAACGGCTTTCGGTCAGATCATCGTAATCGAACACGCGATTCGTGACAATCCAGATTTGCGAATCAATCTCAGCAAGTGCGAAATCGGTGGTTCGATCCAGTGAAACACTGCTTGTGGGATCCACCAATGAGTGTCCATCCATGGTAATCCGTGAAACCACCGTTCCAATAGGACTGTTTTCATCCACCAAATCAGCAGCCCCCGTGGCCTGATAGGGAAAAAGTACAATTTCACCTCCCAAAAGGAGTGAAATTGTACTTATCATAATTAGTATTGAACGTCTCACAGAACCTCACTCTACTCAAAAATTCGTGGCACAACTCTCAGTTCGTGTGAATGAGCGAGTGAGGAAACAGAATTACAGCGGTTTTTTGTTCGATCCGGTAATCGTAAATCCGAGTTTATAATCAGCAGGAACGGCAATGTCAGAATCGACAAATTGCAGTTCAACAGTAAAAACAATATCAGATACGGTAAGATCTTTCAGTTTTGATTCAAACGAAGTAAGGGCACCATTTTTTGCGTAGAGTCCACCAGAATAGCCATCTTTTGTGAAAAGTGACAATCCATTGTGAAGTTCACCGATAGTCGCAACCGGATAGACACCACCAACCGAAGGAGTCACAATGGCAACTTCAGGAGTTCCACCAGGAAGCATCACCGAAACGGTCATTACCATGCGCTGATCTTTGTTCGCCACGGCAAATGATTCAAAATCGGCAAGGCCATTTACTTTCAAATTGGTCACAAAGAACTGAGCAAGGCTCATTTTTTCTTTGTCGATCTCCTTGCGAATATCGCTCGCCTTAACCGTGTCCGATCCAACAATGCGATTCAACAAACTTCCGTCAGTACTAAACAGAATCTCTTCTGTTCGCGAAGATTCGATAAGCACCCCTTGCGTACCATCGATAATATCGACGACAATGCCCGTGCTATCATCAACCTGAACGGTATCAGTTCCAATAACAACACCATTGGAATCCACAATAGTAATAATTGAGTCATGCGTGGTGATATCATCTTTCACCGCAGTTACCACATCTTCTTTCATCGAACACCCAACAGCGATAAGCAACGTGGTTGCCAGTACGATTGTACGTTTCATACTCATTCCTCCAACGGTAGAGTTGTGTTTGTTTCATTTTCAATATGATTTATTTCATCGGTATCAACAGAATTCAAGCTGTTCGCAGGAACAGTTTCAACGGGATGAGCGATTTCGTCTGTGGTAAGATCGGCGGTATCGTTGTGATTTTGCTGTCCAAATCGAAATGCCAACGGATTTGCCATATATGCATATTCTGATCCAACGGCAACCCCGCCGCTTATCCGATAGTGTTTACCGGGATTGAATGCAATAACAACTCCCGCCCGAAAGCGATTTCTCCCTTCGAGATCCATGTCCGGTTTGATGACTTCAATTTTATCTACGTCCAGTGGATTTTCAGGATAAATGACTAACTCTCCGCCTGTGGATAGTTTAGAGTACTCCCAACCAGCTTCAAGCATGAGGTCCAATTTCCCCGCCACCATTTCTCTCCCCACAGAAACTCCCGTAAAGGTAGAAAAACCACGCATCTCAAGAGTTCCCGTGATATTTTCACCGGGACGCCAATTGACGATGGGGAATGCAAAATTTCCAAAAAGCGAAAGATTAACAGGAAGCTCAGGCAAAAACGATCCACAATCGTGCTGAACGCCAACTCCAGGAAGGTGAATCCCCAAATCGTGCCCCGGTTTGCCCAAATACCTCAATTTTAACGAGGTATTATACGCAGAAAACTCCGCTTGAAATGTTGGCATTGGTAACCAGTTAAATGAAGCAATATCGGCGATACCATCACTAAACGAAACCGTTGTAGAATCATCGGGAATCCCATCGACATTGGGAAGAGCTTTGTGGAGAGTCGGAGCGGGAGTTTTCCCAAAGATTGTTGGAGTTGTATACGATTTATAGCCACGAGCCTGTTTTTCCGCCTCAGGCAAAAGACTGGTGAGAATAATCTTATCTTCAAAGACATCGCTGTATTCGCGATCTTTATCGGCTATCACCACAAACGCAACGGGAAGTGAAATCGATCCGGTAAATTCTTTACCAATAGTAGATTGATGATTCCAACCAGTGCTGCTAAACGTACCCAGAATGGTTGCAATCGGCGCAACATAGCCCGGAGCATTCTGAAATGATTCAACCGCAGAATCAAACTTTCCCGCAAGAAGAGCCGTAGCAAAAAGGAGGGTAGTGGGGATAGCTTTTTTCATTCTGAAAATACCTTTCACTGTATAATCTGAATACAAAATAGCTCATTTTGAATACAATCACCACGATTTGTGAGAATTTGTTTGATGAATAGCGGACAATCTAAATCTCATTTATCCACATCACTTTTATCCATGCAGCGGAGTGAACAACAAGCAATGAAACAATCTCTCGCCCCACGTATATAACTTGGTGAACTATAGCCCATTAACCCTAACCAAGAAGAAAAATGCAATACCATTTCACTGTCGCGGCAAAAGCTCTTCGATAAACGGAATCAACTGCTCGGGTGTTGATGTCGGAGCAAATCGACGAACCGGGTGCCCATCGGAATCGACTAAAAATTTGGTGAAATTCCATTTAATCGCATTCGAAACCAACCCGCGAAGTTCTGCTTTTAAGTATTTAAAGACAGGATGCGCCACAGAACCGTTGACATCACACTTTGTAAAAACGGGGAAAGTCACGCCATAATTGATCCGACACGATTCAACAATAGAATCATTGTTCAGAGGTTCTTGATTTCCAAATTGATTACAAGGAAATGCCAAAATCACCAGACCGCGATCTTTATACCGAGTATACAACTTTTGCAAACCATCATACTGAGGTGTAAATCCGCACTTACTTGCAGTGTTCACCACCAGAACTACAGAACCGCGAAACGAATCAAAGGAGACAGTATCACCATTTGGTTTAATTGCTGACAACTCATAAAAATGTTCCATTAGTACCCCCGAAATAAGAGTGAAAGAAAATATACTACTAAAACCATCCACAAACGAGTTTTTTTAGAAGTGTATCACTGAGTTGAAACCAAAAAAAGCCCACTGTTTCCAGTGAGCCTTTACATTCAGAACAAACTGTTCGTGAATTAGTTGCGATCCATAGCGTTCAAGTCTTTGTACGCAACGAGAAGACGAGCAGTGATACCCTCTTCAACTTTGCGAAGCCATACGCGTGGGTCGTAATATTTTTTGTTCGGTTTGTCGTCACCTTCTGGGTTGCCAAGCTGGCCCTGAAGATACGCTTCGTTGGTTTTGTAGAAGTTAAGGATTCCTTCCCAAGCAGCCCACTGAGTATCGGTATCGATGTTCATTTTGATTACACCGTAACCAAGTGACTCTTCGATTTTTTCTGGTTCTGAACCAGATCCGCCGTGGAATACGAAGTTAACTGGGTTAGCAGTTGTTCCGCATTTGTTCTGGATATATGTCTGAGAATCCGCAAGGATTTTTGGAGTAAGAACAACGTTACCAGGTTTGTATACACCATGTACGTTACCAAATGAAGCAGCGATAGTAAAGTTTGGAGAAACTTTCATAAGCTCTTCGTATGCATAACATACTTCTTCAGGTTTTGTATAGAGTTTAGAAGCGTCAACATCAGAGTTGTCAACACCATCTTCTTCTCCACCGGTGATTCCAAGTTCGATTTCAAGAGTCATTCCCATAGGAGCCATACGGGTAAGATATTTCGAACAGATTTCGATGTTCTCTTCAAGTGGCTCTTCTGAAAGGTCGAGCATGTGTGAAGAGAAAAGTGGTTTGCCAGTAGCTTTGAACTCAGCTTCAGATGCATCGAGAAGTCCGTCGATCCATGGAAGAAGGTTTTTCGCACAGTGGTCAGTGTGAAGAATTACGATTACGCCGTAAGCTTCAGCCATTGTGTGAACGTGTTTTGCACCAGCGATAGATCCAAGAACAGCAGCTTTCTGCCCTTCAAGTTTGAGACCTTTACCAGCATTAAACACTGCGCCACCGTTAGAGAACTGAACGATGATAGGCGAGTTAGCTTTTTTAGCAGCTTCAAGAGCCGCGTTGATTGAGTCAGTACCAACTACATTTACTGCAGGAAGCGCAAACTTATTAGCTTTTGCAATCTCGAATACTTTTTTTACGTCTTCACCAAAGATCACACCCGGTTTTACCGCTTCAAAAATCTTATTCATCCCGAATCTCCACTTGTTAAGGGACTGTAAACACTTAAACCGGCAGGAATATAAATTGAGCAGGGCGAATGACACAAGAATTGCGTGCACACACATGAACTTATAACGCAGAGATGATTCGCTCTTACTATATTATGGTATAAAAATGCTCACGATTAACGACTACGAGGAGAGTACGATGATCAAAAAAACTGGCGCAGCGCTCTGTATAGCGACTTTATATCTTTCAGCTGCAAACGTTGCATTTAACACACCGGCACAATGGTCTACACTGCGAACAAATCAAGTTACAGCATCTTTTGTCGTTGATTCCTCATTGATAGGAAAACAAATTCAACTGACACTCACCGAAAACAACGGGGCGGAAAAAGTACTCGCTACTAAGAACATCTCAATTAAAGACCCAAACAACGACGTTTTATTTCCCATCGCTTCCACGAATTCAGGAGGAACAACATATTTCTCATTGAAATGGAAATCAGGTGAACAAGAAGGTGTTGTCGCCCCATTCGCAATAGTATCTTCAATAAACACAATCGATCCGAATGCAATCAAAGCGGTAACGCTCAATGGCGAACCATCAGCGGCCTCAATTAAATCAGCAGGCGCAACTCCTATCAAAACGGGAACTACAGAAGTTTTAGTTGGATGGAATCCTGGCGGACTCGCAATTGCCGCTCAAGGATCTGGCGTTGTCTCAATCAATCTTGATGCAGACAACAGCAAAAGCGCATTCCTATCGTTTTCAGATCGCAAAATCACCGTTGACTTCGATGCCCAGAAAATTTCTTTCAGTTATTCAAGTAGAAAAGCAAAAGACAACAAAATTATATACACTGCAAATGCATGGACTGGCGATATGAAAGGCACCATCAAAGGCAGCGAAGCAATCGTTACACTTCCGTGGTATGACCTTGGAGCCAAACCTTTTACCGGAAGACAACTCGGATTCTCAGTCGTTCAGGGCAGTGTAGCATCCCCTTCTGCCGCAAGCGAAACAACCCCTGCAACATGGGGAAATATTTTATTGAAATAAACTCTTGATTCGAGCAGTGTTAATTTGTATATTTTACTCGCATTAGCATGGTGGGTATAGCTCAGTTGGTTAGAGCATCGGTTTGTGGTACCGAGGGTCGTGGGTTCGAGCCCCATTACCCACCCCATAGAGAGTTCAGAGTTTCTGAGCTCTCTATTTTTTTATACACGCTTCAAACATTTATTTCCTCTTGAGTTACGGCTATTCTAATGATACCATTGAGCCATAATTCCCCCTTCCCAAGAGGATATCCTATGACAAAGCCATTAATTCTTGTTGTTGACGACGACCGCGACATGCGAGAATCAGTTGTTGAACTCCTTCAATTTAATAACCACTACACAATTGACAGCGCAATCCACGGCGAAGATGCACTTCGCAAACTTGCTGGAAAAAATTTCAATGCTATTGTGTCTGATGTAAAAATGCCCATAATGGACGGGCTTCAACTCCTCTCCCAAGTAAAAAAACTGTATCCAGACAT
>DYSA01000057.1:5868-10557 GCA_020726425.1 Fibrobacter succinogenes
CCATAATGGACGGGCTTCAACTCCTCTCCCAAGTAAAAAAACTGTATCCAGACATCCCATTCATAATCATGAGTGCCCATGGCGATATCGCAATGGCTGTCGAAGCCATCGAAAACGGAGCGTACTACTTCATCGAAAAAGGTACCGATAGCTTTATTGACCGCATGGAAACAATAGTTCAGCGGGCACTTGAAGTGCGATCACTCATCGTAGAAAACAAAAAGCTCAACAGCGAAAATACCAATCTCAAAAAAGCTCTTCAAGAGAAATGGCAATATATCGGTGGCGCAAAATCGATTAATGAAATCCATTCAATTGCAGAATCGGTAGCAGAAAGCAAATCCACCGTTCTTGTGACGGGAGAATCGGGAACAGGGAAAGAACTTATCGCTAAATCGATTCACGCCATGAGCAATCGATCCGGTGGCCCATTTGTCAAAGTAAACTGCGCGGCTCTCCCCGAAGGACTTATCGAGTCAGAACTATTCGGTCATGAGAAGGGTGCTTTTACCGGTGCGTTAAAAACTCGTCTTGGAAAATTCGAGCAAGCAAATGGCGGAACACTACTTCTTGACGAAATCGGCGAAATGCCAATGGGAGTGCAAGCAAAACTTCTGCGCGTTCTTCAGGAGCGCGAAGTCGATAAAGTGGGCGGAGATTCACCAATCTCAGTTGACGTGCGAATTATTGCAACCACCAACAGAGATCTGTACGAAGATGCTAAAATTGGCAAATTCAGAGAAGATCTCTTCTATCGACTTAACGTTTTTCATTTTACTCTTCCGCCGCTGAGAGAGCGCAAAGATGACATTCCAGCACTTGTAGAACATTTTATCGCCAAATACAACAATGAAAATGGATTCTCTGTAACAAGTCTAAGCGAAGATGCAGCCCAGCGCCTTATGATGTACGGGTGGCCCGGAAACATACGTGAACTCGAAAACACCATCGAAAGAGCGGTTGTCTTAACGAGAGCGGGAGTAATCGAAAGCAAAAATCTTCTTCTGCGCGAAGAATCGAAACCTTTACAGAGCAATTCGTCAGGATCAGGGCTCGAGCCGGGAATGACTGTTGCACTCGCGGAAAAACAGCTTATTTACAAGACTCTGGAATTTTGCGATAACAACAAAACCAAGGCAGCAGAAATGCTCGACATATCAATACGAACCCTTCGAAACAAACTAAACGAATACGAAGGCACTTCGGTGACATCCGAGTAGCCGAACCAAGGCAAAAGCAACAACCGTGAAAGCACCTCATCAACTCATCTACACACGGCACCTCAAAACCACACAAGCACACATAAATAAACAAGCTAACTCGAAAAAATTACTTGTTAATTTCAAACTAATGGCTATTAAAAACGTGTCGATACGGCTAATTCCAATTTTTATTACCCCAAAAACTATTTTTTTGCCAATATTTTTTATTTGTTTTATTCTTTCCCTCAAAAAAACATCTATATTTACACCATCGTTCGAATGAACGGAAGTTAAAACTTAATCTAAAGGGTTAAAAAATGAAACAGTTCCTTATGGCTGCTGCTGCTCTCGCTCTCCTTACTGTTGCTTGTAAAAAAGCTGAAACAACAGAAACAACTACAACAACTGACTCTGTTGCTGTTGAAGCGACTGTAGATACAGCTGCTACTGTTGACACAACTGCTACAGATTCAACTGCTGTTGATACTGCTGCTACTGTTGATACAACGGCTACTGCTGTTGACACAACTGCAAAATAATTAACAAGCAGCCTGAACAGACAACTGTTCAAACTGAAGGTTAGGGATGATTCTATCATCCCTTTTTCTTTTCAGACTCCTTTTATCGACACAAAAAAACACCACAGAACTTCCTATGGTGTTTTTTAACATTTCGGTCATCAATTCCGCAGGTCACTTCAGAATTGAGTTTACCTTTTGGATCAACTGCTCTGGCGCGTCAATAATATTTTCGCTACTTCCCGCGACATTGGCAAGGCGACGGTGAGAATCCCACCCCCAAGATACAGCGACAACGGGAACATGAGCACGTTTACACGCCGTGATATCACGCCCTTCATCACCAACATAGACCATTTGAGCATGTGTAATATTCTGATCTTTCGTAAACTTGCGTATGGTTTTATGTTTGACAAAAAGAGAACGCCCTTTGTCGCAACAGATCAATTCAAATTGAGCAATCTTATTTGCTTCCAAATAGTGCTGAATATTTTTTTTGCGATTACTTGAGATGATCGCAAGTTTGTACCCTTCTGCTTTTAAGGCAATAAGTTGTTCATGTAGTCCTTGTACCATAGGAAGATCAAGAAGCGACGAACGAAATTTCTTGCGAGAACGACGAATCACCGACGGAAGTTCAAAGACCGGGATTTCAAGAAATCTCAATTTTTCCATGATATTTAGATCGCGAAGTTTATCAATATCCCCATTTTCCATTTTTTTACATTTAAAATGAGAATAAATAAATTCATTATAGAACGACACAAGATGATGGCTGGTCTCGGCGATTGTTCCGTCGAAATCAAAAACCACCCATTTATCAGAACTCGGTGCACGGCGCCGAAATTTATCTAGCAATCCCAATTTCCAACCCCATTTTTTTCAAGCTGAGCTTTAACGACACGAATTTCTGCTTCAGTAAATTGCCCTTTAGACGCAGACACAATTTTTCCTATCGAGGTGGTATTACAGCTCATTATACATTTTTCAATACCGCATATCTTTGAAGAATCTATCAAATCACTTGCCGAAAGATGCTCCAATTTCTTGAGTGCACGAGCAAGTATTTTTGATGCGGCAGTATCAGAAATTCCGCACTTGGCGGCAGCTGCAGAAAGGCCAATCTCTTGAGCAAGCGCAACTATTTCATTCCCAACATCTCGGCTCTGCTTCTTCTTTTCGGCCTTTCTTTCATGAAGTCCCTTGCCAGAACCGGTGTCAGAACCTCGTTTCAGAAGATGCTCAATATCCATAGGCGTATGCACTCCGAAAGTATATATTTCAGTGACTTAACCAACATTACTACAAGCCTTAACTTTAGTCGATATCTTTGTAAAATAGTATCGGAGCAATAAGAATGAACGGTAAAATCGTAGAACTCACCGGCAACGACCTTACAATTGAGCAAGTAGTGACTGCTGTTCGCCATGGAATTACCATAACACTGAACAGCACTTCACTCGATCGCTGTCGCGCTAGCCGCAAAATCCTTGACGACAAAATTGCCGTAGGTCACGTTATATACGGCGTAAATACATCATTTGGGCCAATGTGCAATAAAATTATCAATATTGAACAGATTGAACAACTTCAAATAAATCTCATTCGAAGTCATGCCGCTGGTATGGGTGACCTCTTTTCTGAAGAGATTGCTCGTGCAACCCTTCTCATTCGACTTAATACACTCGTAAAAGGTTACTCAGGGGTAAGAACTGAGCTTCTCGAATTTATGACGAATATGTTTAACGCCGGAATTTCACCGGTGATCCCTTCACAAGGATCAGTAGGAGCGTCGGGAGATCTGATCCACCTTGCTCACTTGGGACTGGGCTTTATCGGTGAAGGCGACTTGATACTGAACGGTAAAATGGCACCGGCGCATGACATTCTTACCCAAGCGGGACTCGACCCCATACGGCTTTCATACAAAGAAGGCCTCGCCATTATGAATGGTACTTCTGCAATGACAGCTTGCGCCTGCTTTGCATTGTACGATTCCCAAAAACTTCTCCAAGTCTCGGTTGCAACCGCTTCATTCGCAATGGAAATTTTTGGAGGAATCGACGATGCTTTCGACCCAGATCTCCATGAGCTCAAACCACACCCCGGACAAGTGGCAATTGCCAAAGAAGTGGAAAAGATGATTCGCGGATCAAAGAATATTACATTCCGACACGATGTGCACGAAGCAGTCCGACGTGACGAACAGAGCGGACTCGTATACGAAACAGAAACAACCGTTCAGGATGTCTACTCGATTCGCTGCACCCCGCAAATTCTGGCCCCCGTCTATGAAACAATCCAATACACTCAAGGTGTTATCGAACGGGAAATGAACTCTTCCAATGACAATCCACTTATCATTCCCGAAAAAAACAAAATCATCCACGGCGGAAACTTCCACGGCCAATCAATCTCCTTCGCCATGGATGGACTTCGAATTGCGATTTCGACCATGTGCAATCTTTCTGAACGAAGACTCAACAAGCTACTCGACCGCAATCTCAATGACGGACTTCCTGAAAACCTAACCCCAGAAAACATTGGACTAACCATGGGTTTCATGGGATCTCAATATCTCGCAACTTCCACAACTGCAGAAAACCGTCAACTAGCATCGCCAATGTCAATAAATTCTATATCAAGTAACGAATCAAACCAAGACGTTGTTTCGATGGGAACCGTTTCGGCACGTCTCGCCCTTCGATCCGTCGAAAATGCGAAACATGTGGTCACGCTTGAGTTTCTCGCCGACCTCCAAGCGCTCACCTTCCGCCACAGCGATGGACTAGGTGAAGGGACATCAGAAATCTACAGCAAAGCATCCAAAGAGTACACACAGTACAACAACGAGCGAATTTTCAGAGATGACCTTATAAAATTCCGTTCGTTCCTCTTCGAAAAGGAGATTCTAATGTAACTCAAATGAAATGTAGCTCTACTGATCAAAATAGCAAAGGTTGCTATCT
>DYSA01000557.1 GCA_020726425.1 Fibrobacter succinogenes
TTGTTTCTAAGTTTTAAAATTTTGGAGGTTTTAGATGAAGGCCAATTCGAAGATATGGCAGTTAGCAGTTTTAGTTTGTACGTCCTTGTCGTTTGCATTGACCGATGGCCCCTATGTTTTTCATACACCAAGTGAAATTGTCGTGCAGTCGATTGTCGATAGTGTGGTAACCACAACAAAATTTGACCCCGCAGCCCCCGTGTCAATTACGGTTCCCGCGATTGGCAAGGTACCATCGTTCTCTGTTCCGTTGAGAAAAACATTTACACCGGAACCTTCAACCTATGCAAAATCGGATACCATTTTAGTCACCTCTGATTTTGAAGGAAATATCGAGGCGGCATATCATCTTCTCAAGAGCATTGGTGCGGTGGATGAAAAAGTAAATTGGAAATTTGGATCCGCTCACATTGTATTCAACGGTGATATGTTTGACCGGGGAGAACACGTAGCTGAACTGTTGTGGATGATATATAAACTTCAAGGCGAAGCGAAAGCCGCTGGCGGTGGCGTTCATTACATCGTAGGAAATCACGACCACATGAATCTCATGGGCGATCTTCGCTATCTTCACGAAAAGTACACCCGAGCGCCTGGAGTTCTCGGGAAAACCTATATGGATCTCTACACGGCAGAAACAGAACTGGGCCGATGGATACGATCGTTCAACACAATTGAACAGATTGGCAATTACACCTTTGTTCATGCGGGAATATCGCCAACGGTACTCTATTCCGGTTTGACTGTAGACAACTTAAATATGCTATGTCGCGATAATCTCAACAAAGTGCAACATGGCGACACCAAGGTACGCGACTTCTCGAAATTTACTGCGGAGAGTTTTGCTACAACTAATTATGACTCAACATATTTGTTTCATGGTTCCTGGGGACCCATGTGGTATCGCGGATATTTTCAGGAATCAAGCGGAAAATATAGCATAGCTTCACAGGGACAAATTGATTCAATTCTCACGGCATTCAAAACAAAGCGGATAGTTGTTGGGCATACTGTGGTAAACACTGTGGCATCGAAATATAACGGTGGCGTTATTGCAATGGATATTCACCATGCCGAAACCTACGATGCAAAAGGGTATGTCGAAGCTTTCCTTGTGGAAAAAGGAGTTGGGTATTCTTACAAAACAACAGGTGAAAGAAAATTTGTTATCAATGACGGCGGCGAACTCCCTTCGTATACACTGGCGGTAACCGGTTCAAAAGGAACTGCGGTAATTACTCCCAAAAAGGAGTCATACAAGGCAAATGATACGGTAACGGTGGTTGTCACACCAGAACAGGGATACGATTTTTCCCATTGGAAAAGTGGATTTATCGGTACAAATGATTCCATTCAAATCGTGATTGCGGAAAATACTAACCTCGAATTTTTCTGTACAGACTATTCAACAGCACTGACCTTTACCTATGGAATAAACAGCAGCATGGACGATGTTGAAGAGACCGGTGCAAATGGAAAAGTTCCTGGAAAGATGTATACGAATAGTTCCGATCTCGAATTGACATACGATGGAACAACCTATGGGAATCAGTACATTGGACTGCGCTTTTCGAATGTGGCAATACCGGCGGGCATGGAGATTAAAGATGCAAAATTGAACTTCCATATCTACAATACCAAAGATGCCAGTGTCGCTTGTTCACTTATGGTTGAAGGAGAAAAGGTTCCCGATGCAAATCCGTTTACTACCACCGCTTTTGATGTAAGCAATCGCGCAAAAACATCTGCTTCCACAATCTGGAAACCGACTTGGATCGTTGAAAATTGGTATAGCACTCCCGCTGTTACCGACATTGTTCAGGAAATAGTTGATCAAGCGGGATGGAAAAAAGGGAACAGCATT
>DYSA01000558.1 GCA_020726425.1 Fibrobacter succinogenes
CGCCGTTACCACCATCTCTCGGCGAACATGAGCGTATCCTTCTTGGGTTGTGGAGATCGGGAAATAGCGGCGTTTCACTGTTTCGGTCAGAGTGATCGGCTGATTTACGGTTTGGTACCCTTTGACAATCAGTTTAAACAGATGAGTTCCGCCTACTTTTGTCACTACCTTGAATCGTCCTTCCCGCTCTTTCACTTCGATTTTGCGGTCGTCGAAATAGAGTTCTGCCGAGGTGTCTTCGATGGCGGTTTCAAATCGGGAGTTCACAATACTACCGGTGATTTCCCAAGGGATTCCCGCAGTGGTAAACGTATCGATTTTCATCGGTTCACTGCTCTTTTTTGCTGAAGAGAGCATGATTGTCAAATAGTAAAAACGATTATCCTTTTGAAATTGAACTGATTGAGTGAACGTGCCATATCCTTGCGCCGCTACAGAAACGAGCAGAT
Organism: Fibrobacter succinogenes; assembly: GCA_020726425.1. Classification (GTDB taxonomy): domain Bacteria; phylum Fibrobacterota; class Chitinivibrionia; order Chitinivibrionales; family Chitinivibrionaceae; genus JAIFMU01. The sequence continues at coordinate 450 of DYSA01000558.1, forward strand.
CCGTGGTGTCATCGTGCACCGTGGAAAATTCGCCATCACCGGTGATCGCTACTGTTTCACCGCCGATTGTTACGGTCACCGGTACCGAAAGCGGTTCGCCGGTAAGAGAGTCAAGCACGGTTCCTTCGATGCTGATATCCGTGGATAGTTCCGGCAAAGAACCCGATCGGGCAACGAGATTCAGATTTACAGAATCGGGAATCGCCGCGTCAAGATTCGGTTCTTGAGCGAGCAGTGTTATTACAGCGACACAAAGCAGAATTACCATTGTATGTTTCATGATTACAGTCCATTCGTCCATCTAAAGCCAACGTGGAAATTGCCGTTTACCGGTTCATACTCCGAACCGTTTGGCCCGGTGAGTGTGAATTCTGGTGAAATATAGTCGGGGAGCACTTTGATTTTTCTCAGTTTGAGTGCCACGCCGGTAGTCAAACGAAGATTGAATTTCTGGTCGTGTTTTACGAAAAAATCGTCATCGCCGGGCCAGTCGTCGTGTTCAAGAAGGTTCGTGGGCATGATGATCGCCCGGATTCCGGCGTAGGGCATCACTTTTTCAAACTCTAAACCACCGGCATAGCCGAGGAAAAATCCGTTGTCAAGCCAGAGTCCCGTGGTCCAGCCCAGTTCAAGATTGTGTTGGTAGAGCGCTTTTGCGGAGGGAATATCTTTGAATCCCAATCGCAGGTCGAGATCCAGAGCGGGGAATGTGCGCACATCAAAACCGTAGGTATCTCTGAAAAAGGAGCCTTCGTAGTGAAGTCCCATTTCGATGCCGCCTCCAAAGGGGTGCACATCCGTAATCCCGAGTCGATAGTTGAGAGCGATATTTTTCCAGAGTTGTTGTTCGTATGTGGTTGTGTACGGGTTATACGTGCTGTCGTAGTTGTAACTGTAGTCGTAGTTGTACTTTTCAATTTTCGTTTTCTGGAATGTTCGGCCAATTCCAAGAGTGAACATTGAGTTTCCCGGATCGAGTAGTTTTCCGTGGTTATAGGATTGAGCGGTGTAGTAACAGCCTGAAAACAGGGAGAACAGAACGGTGGCAGTGCAAAATAAAAGCGGTTTCGAAACTGTTCGAACGGTCATTATGAAATGCTCCTTCGGAGGCTTTGTGAATGGTATTCGTTGTCAAGTTGCCTTAATATAACAGCTTTATAACAAATAAAGGTGAGCTTTTCGCTCATAAAAGAGTGCAAAAATCAATAGGAAAACAATTTGTGCTGAAATGGTAAACCGAAATTTCGAAATCGGCAGAAGATTTGTCACTGCCGTCACTTGATTTGTCACTGCCGCGCTGGAAACTAAACCGCCGCTACGCGAACGAAACAAATGGTTGAGTTTTCGTGGGTGAAATCAGCCCAAATGGAGCATTTGAGAAGAAATATTAAAGGAGATTTGGGAAAAGG
>DYSA01000058.1 GCA_020726425.1 Fibrobacter succinogenes
AGGGGTAAGTGCATTCCATTTATTCATAGACAACTCTTTCGGTTGAGGTTTCGCACAAGACAGTACACTAGTTGTTAAGCCAAGTAACACAAGAGAGAGTACACTATTTCTGCACAGAGTAGCAACCCTTATAATACTAATATGTTTCATACTATCTCCCTATACAGCAAGTTTTTGTACATTTCTCCAATTTATGCACAAATCACGCCAAAGGAACAAAAATGCCACACTCTTTTACAAGCATGGCATTTCTACTAAAAAGCATATCAAAAAAGATTGATTATACGACTTTATCAAGTCTCACGAGACCAAAGAGATAGCCGATATACCGAAACCCTTCGAGGCGATAAAAAACATCAATTTCACGATGAAACAGTTCCTTAACTTTGCGATCGGCAAAAAAACCTTCGCTGTCTTCAAGGCGACGAGCCATGTGAGCGTAGTAATTATCCCATCCACTGGGTGGAACAAGCGAAATAATATGAGGTTCAAAACCCGCATTTTTCAAGAGTTGACGATACGAAGCTTCTGATTCGTAGTGAAACGAACTATTATCAAAAATATGAAGTACTTCTGCGGGAACTTTTCGTTCTTCGGTCAACAAAACCAGATCAGAAAAGGCAAGCCAGCCTCTCTGTTTCAAAAATGCTGATGAGAGATCTAATCCAGTATCTCGTCCAAGAAGTGAAAGCACCCCTCCTTCAGCGAGCACCAGATCATACTGATCTTCAGGCGCATCCATCTCTTTGATATCATTTTGAACAAATTCGATGAGGTGAGAAACACGCAACTCTTCTGCACGACTCTGCGCGATTTTAAGATTTGCTTCGCTTGTGTCAACGGCTGTGCAGCGGCAACGAAATTCCGAGGCCATATTTGTAACGCCTGCACCGTAACCGCACCCAATATCTAAAACACGGGATGCCGGGGTTATACCCGCGTATCTTCCTGCAAGAAGAGTAAACTCTTTGCCTGCTGGCGATGTGTAACAACTTGTGAGATCAGTAACCATTTCAGCGCACCTTCATAAAGAGAATAAGACCAACAAGCATCAGGATAACTGAAGTGATATGAAAACGCCAGGTAATTCTCGACTTAATATCACCTTCGCGGGTATACTTTTTTGATTCGCGCATATTTATTTGGAAATGATGGTGAATCGGCGCCATACGGAAAAATCGTTTTTTAGTAAGTTTATACCAAAATATTTGTATAAAACTGGACGCAAATTCGATAATGAAAATAAATGCAACGATAGGGAGATAAAATTCTGCTTTGATGAAAACAAAGAGAATCCCTACAAGCCCACCGAGAGCAATTGATCCCGAATCGCCCATAATAATTGTCGAAGGCGGTGCATTAAACCACAGAAATGCAAGAAGTATTCCAAAGGCGGCACCAATAAGCGGGATAACTTCGCTAATTCCTTGAATCTGAGGAACAAGGAAATACTGCGACCAGTCAGGACGACTTGAAACATAGGCGACAAGCCCAACGAATGCGAGACTACTTAACAGTGGTACAGTAGCAAGAGTATCAAAACCATCTGTAAAATTAACCCCATTTGCCATTACCGCGATTACCACGGTCATGAGTGGAATAAATAGCCATACTGGCAACTGAGGAAATGCCCGTGCAGTACTCAAGAAAGGAAAAGTAACTTCACGGCTCATGGAAGGTGTAAAGTAGTAGGATGCAATCGCAACGACGGCTCCAATAGCGAGATAGAGAGTCAAACGAAGAGATGCTGATATCCCATCAGTTTTGTACTGATACTCTTTTAACGTGATTTCATTGCGAAGCATGCGGCGTTTATTTACAATTTTAGCGATGTCATCTACGGCACCAATAATTCCGTAAAAGACATAGACTGCCAATGCAGAATACACAAAGGGATTGAATCGACTTGTAAGAAGCGTCATGATTACAATGATTGCCATCATCAAAAGTCCAGCGGGCATAACCGGCTGATGTTTACTCACTTTTGCTTCAGAACTGAAATGAAGATCTTTCAATTTTTTTATGTACGGCGGGAAAAAAATCATTCCTAAAACAAAGGATAAAAACAGAGCAGATCCACCAGCAAAAAGGCGGCTTTTGAAAATCTGCATATCTGTCAATTGATACAAAAGGTCAAACAACATACCATCTCCATACAACTAAATTTATTGTGGCTAAATATACACCGTTCATGTGTCATTTTGTGCCTGATTTATTCGATATATTTATCTGCAATGCCACCACAGTGAACCGTTATTACACTGGCAACAAATGAGGTGTCTCGAAAAACTTCGTGCACAACACCGGCGGGAATGACAATTGAATCACCGGCAGTGAGTTGAAAAAGATCACCGGAAACATCGATATGAAATTCACCTTCGAGAATCGTATAAAACTCCGTACCCATTTTGTGAAAGTGGCGATCTTGAACCGTTGTTTCTGTAAATACTGCGTATTCAGTACTTTCCAGCAGCATAACCGGCGACTCATGGTCAGAGCCAATCCAACGTGGTTCGGAATACTCTTTTTCTTTATCAGGATAGACAGTTGTAACACCAATTTTTCGCGCACCTCGGCTGTGAGGCTGCAACGCTGGATCACGACGAATAGAATCAATGGTTACAAGAAGTGGATGCGATTTTTTCAGCATGTTACATCATGTTTCCGAACGGTAATGGGATACCGTTTCTTAATACGTCGGTCAATGATTATCGGAATCGAAAAACAAAGAATAAATGCAGTAAGAATTATCATCACGGCGGTTCCACTTTCTAGTGACATCCCCACAACAAAATTGAGAATTAAAGCGGTAATTGCGGCTCCAATAAGAGGTATAAGAAAAACTATCACCGCTGCAATTGCTTCATTAATTACAGGCATCGAAACCACAACAAGATCGCCAACTTGACAAGACTCGACATTACACCTCGGCACTATCACAACCATAGCTTTGGTCGGAGCAGCACAGAGGTTACACCCTTTCTCTGAACATGAAGAGTACTGATCTTTAGGTGCAAGAGTCACTCGAAAAAACTTAGACGTTTGACTCAGGATTGTACCCATGTATTGTTTAAAAATCATTGAAACACCATTAAAAAAGATTGCGATTGATAGTACTAATCGTATTTCCATGACGAACATATCGATGATCCATCCCGGCTCCACAAGTACAGAGAATTTCATACGGGATTGTACCAATTGTACGTGCTAGTTCAACAACAGATATTGATTCTGCGCCATTTTCACCAAGTAGAGTTGCCGTATCTCCAATTGATACAACATCATCACCGATATCTACAAGAATGTAATCCATAGTGACTCGCGCTAAAATCGGATACTTACGACCATTGATTATTGCCCACGATTTTCCCGTAAACGAACGACTATATCCATCGCCATAACCTATGGGAATTGTCGCAACTTTTGTATCTACCGAAGGTGCATAGAGATGATTATAACTAATTCCTTCGCCGGCATAAACTGTTCGGATCGCAGTTACAACAGAATGAATTTCAGAAAGTTCGAGAAGATCAGGGCAGACGTCCTTTCCTACTCCGTGAAAAGCAATCCCAAAACGAGCCATCTCATCCGAAGCTACGGTTCCGTACAATACAGCGCCACTGTTTGAACAGTGAACAAATTTGGGATTAACATTTAAATTTGCAAGGTAGCATTTCACTTGATTGAAACGATCGTGCTGTTCAAGTACCGATTGCTGATCAGTCTGATCGGACGAGTGGTAGTGAGTATACAAACCGACTATTTTGCCATGGAGTTTCTCAAAGAACGAATCGTATTTCCCCGAAAGTATTTCATCGTGACGAATTCCATTTCTGTGCATTCCGGTATCGACTAATAAATGAATTTCTGGAGTGCGGTGAATCCGTGCAAATGGTTCAAATTGAACCGGATCTATAATGGAAAATGAGATCTGTTTTTCTATCGCCACTTCGAATTGAGATTGATCTGAAAATCCTAATAAAATTATCGATCCACCAATTCCTTTTTCCCTTAGAAAAAGCGCTTCATCAAGTGCCGCAACACCAAAATGTTGAACACCTTTATTCTGCAGGGTTTGAGCCATAGCTAATGCGCCAATTCCGTATCCGTTATCTTTGACGACAGCTATTATTCGATCAGCAGAACAGTGTGAATGTGAACATAGAACTGATAAATTGTGTTCAAGACGATCAAGATGAACCGTAAAAATCGGAGTTCGATTTATTCTCTGCACGTATGCTCCCCCCATGTTCTCAAGTTATTGTTCAGATTTGACAAAAATAGTTTATACCACTTGATATTAAGAGAATGTTCATTGCCAGTTTCGTTGCTTATTGCTTCGCGCCCCAAATATGTCATGTTCTGCTAAAACGACAAAGTGATTAAATGACTAAACGAAAGAGAATTACGTTTTGTCGATTAATCGATTAACCTGCGACATATTTGCCCCGCGAAGTAATATCAAGAAAAATCAAATGATCAAGAAAGTAATTTTCGAATAGAAAAAACTCCCCGGGATTCGCCAAAATCCCAAGGAGTTCAGATAGAAAGTAACAGAAATCAACTATTGCGCTGACTCAGATACACATTTTCCACTGCCGGCAACAATTTAAGTTCAACAAAGGTTTCATTTTTGGGCGATACTTTTAAATCACGGGGGCGAATCTTATATTCGTTGTCATCTTTCGTTTTCAAGTGAATTACCACATTACAACTCCCGCGATTTTGTTCACAGGCGTGGTGAATCTGGTCGATATGCACCTGTTCAAGAGCAACCGTAGAGACTTCGATATGAACCGACTGTGTCAATTTTTCACGGGTTTCTTCAAGGGGAATAATCTTTTGAGCAATAATTTTACATTTCTGCTTCGACTCTTCACCTTCCGCCCCTTGAATCAGCTCGATCTCAAGTTTTCCTCGAACGAGAAGCATCTTCTCTTTTTCACAGAATTGGCTGAATTGATCATACATATCCGGCTTTACAAAAATCTCGCCATTCCCCCAAAAATCTTCAAATCCCATAAATGCCATGAGACGGCCATCGCGCTTGGCATTCACTTTTTTGACGGTGGTGATAATACCACCAGCAACAACCGAAGCACCACTTCGCAAAGTTTTTGTTGATTCTTCGGAAAAACTCATCGTCCCAAACCCGTTAATTTCTTCACGATATGGTTCAAGAGGATGACCACTTACGTAGAAATTCAACACCTCTTTTTCGTGGGCAAGTTTTTCAAAATGATCCCACTCGGGAATGGTAGGGAGATTTGGTGTTGGCATAGCTTCAGTGGTCGAATCTCCAAAGAGATTTGTCTGGCCAAGATCGCGTTCTTCTTGCTCTTTTTTCCCAAAGTCCACAGCCGAATCAATTGCGGCGAATTTTTCTGAACGATTTCCCGGCAGAGAGTCAAAGGCACCAGCGAAAATCAGTGACTCAATTGCTTTTTTGCTGACATTGCGAAGATTCACCGAAGAACAGAAGTTATACATATCACTGAACTTACCCAGCTTTTGGCGAACCTCCACCAACTCATCGGCTGCTTTTCCAACACCGGAAATTGCGCCAAGTCCGATAGTGATTTTCCCTTCGAACGTACCGCACTTTATCTCAGAAGTATTTACATCAGGAGAAAGCACTTGCACACCAAGGTTTTTCGCCTCATCAGCGGCGGTAACAAATTTGTCTTTGTCGCCCATACGGGAAGTCATCACCGCTGCCATATACTCCTGAGGATAATAGGCTTTTAGATATGCTGACTGATACGAAACGTGCGCGTAAACACAAGCGTGAGCTTTATTGAAACCATAGGCAGCAAATTTCGCCATAAGTTCCCAAACTTCATCGGCCTGTTTTTCGGGAACATTGCGTTCCTTTGCACCTTTCATAAACAGTTCTTTAAGAGCGGGAAGTTTATCGACCAGCTTCTTACCCATCACCTTACGAAGTTCATCAGCTTTGCCCAGCGTGAATCCACCCATCATCTGAGCGATTCGCATAACCTGCTCTTGGTAAATAATAATACCATAAGTAACATCAAGAACTTCTTTAAGCATAGGATGAGGATATTCAATCTTTTCCTGACCATGTTTTCTCAAAATGAAACTGTCAATATTTTCCATTGGACCGGGACGGTAGAGCGCGGTCATCGCAATTAAATCTTCCAAGCGAGTTGGTTTTAACTTGCGAAGATACTTTCTCATTCCCGGTGATTCAAACTGGAAAATTTCAACGGTTTCACCGGAGTGGAAAATCTTTTTGTAAGTCGTTTCATCTTCATCGGGAATATCTGCCCAGATATCGATATCGCGACCGTGATTTTGCTTAATCAATTTGATCGTATCTTGCAGAACCGTAAGCGTGCGAAGTCCGAGGAAGTCCATCTTTATGAGTCCGGACTCTTCCACATATTTCATATCGAACTGAGTCATGGTGGGCGAATTATCCGCCGCCGGTTTGTAGATTGGCGCCCAGTTGGTCACCGCTGCAGGAGCAATAATAACACCAGCAGCATGCATACCAGGTTGACGCGCAAGCCCTTCGAGACGTTGTGCATAGTCAAATACTTCGCGGTACAACGAATTTGTTTCCAGAAGCATTTTCAGTTCCGGATTCGCTTCGATTGATTTTGCGATCGTTTTTTCTTCAACCATGTTCGACAATTTCTGAGAATCAGCCACCGGAACATCCATAACTCGCGCCACATCTTTAACCGCCGCTTTCGCCATCATTCGACCGATATTGATAATCTGACACACCGCATCGCGACCATATTTATTTACACAATATTGAATTACCTTTTCGCGATCCGCATCGGCAAGGTCCGCATCGACGTCGGGCATGGAGATACGTTCAGGATTCAAGAATCGTTCAAAAAGAAGATCGTATTTCAGTGGGCAGACGTTGGAAATTCCGATGCAGTACCCCACAAGACTCCCCGCCGCAGAACCTCGTACTCCGCGCATAATCCCTTGACGATCAGCTTCATGAAGGAAATCCATTACGATAAGATAGTATCCAGGGAAACCCATCCAGATAATTACACCAAGCTCATATTCGAGGCGATCTTTTACTTCGTCACGATACGGATCTCCATAGATTTTTTTCGCGCCGATAACTGCTAATTCAGCGAGATAGTTTGATTCAGAAAGATCGGCACCTCGCATTTTTTCTTCGAGCTTGAGCAGCTCTTCATCCCGTTTTCCACCTTCGGGATAGGTACGTTTCACCGCATTTCGTGCCAACTCCATGAGATACGCCGCACTCTCATCATTGAGCGTGTTCATTTCATCGGGAATTCCAATGGATGGCAGTTGAGCTTTATGAGTCGGATCAACGTTACATTTTTCAGCCAACTCGACGGTATTTGACATCGCCTCCGGAAGATCGGGGAACAGAAGCGCCATCTCTTCGGGAGTTTTCATATAGAACTGATCCGAAGGGAAACGGAACCGCTTCTCATCTTTCATTCTGGCAGATGTTTGCATGCAGAGAAGGATTTCGTGAGCTTTCGCATCCGAGTGATCAAGATAGTGAGCATCGTTCGCCACAACCAGTGGAACACCCTTTGATTTTGCAATGTCAATCATCTGTTCAAAGGCAATATGCTCATCGTCAAGACCATGATTTTGAATCTCATAATAGAGGTTACCTTCACCAAAGACTGAAAGATATTCATCGGTAATGCGAATAGCTTCATCGCGATCTCCGCGAAGAAGTGCTCGAGGTACTGCCCCGGCGATACAAGCGGTCGTTGCAATCAAACCCTCGGAGTGCTGACGAAGGAGATTCATGTCTATTCGAGGTTTATAATAAAACCCATCCGTATACCCGTATGATGAGAGTTTCATAAGATTCTCCCACCCTTTGTTATTTTTGGCGTAGAGAATCAAGTGATTGCGTTTCATGTCTTTATTACGCGCCTTTGAATCCATCGTAATATATGCTTCATATCCCATCACCGGCTTGATTCCCGCATACTTACAAGCGAAGTAAAATTCAAGACCTCCAAACAAACCACCGTGATCCGTCAGTGCAAGAGCGGGCGCACCCTGCTCTTTTGCTCGTTTCACCATGTCGCTAATTTTCATCGCACCATCAAGGAAACTGTATTCCGAATGAGTGTGAAGATGAACAAAGTTGCTATAATTTACCGTCATATTGGCATCCTTTTTTTACAGAGAATTGTCGGATAAACGATCAAACGATTACCATCGTCCCGTCGTTAGTTCTGAACCACACCGATCTTATCGATTGTATCTAACCGGAACTCTTCAGTTCTATTTGAATCATTGCGCCCAATGATCGCGCCATTTTCACCGGTGCGAACATCGATTGGCATAAACGTATGCGGTTCCGTTTCACCTACCAGAATCACCGCAATGTGTTCTTCCATAAGAATTGCAAATCGAACTATTTTAAGAAGTTCCACCAGTGTTTGAGAGCGAAGAGCACCGCCGTATTTACCGAAATTCGTTTGTACCGGTTCGATGCGATCCAGTTCGGGATTGAATTCGGGAATCGCCTTGCTGATCATTTCAATCATTTTTGGATGTTCCGCTTTGGGTTTGGGAATCGGTGCAAAGGGCATCCGAGAATCAAATCCCATTTTTTCGAGACGCATCTTGATTTCAACCTGAGCTTCCGGGATGATTCGATAGAATTTATAATCGGAGAATGGCGTCAAAAGTGATTCTATTTCAGGGTGTTGAGCGACAAAATCACCGGCGCGATTATTGATTGCCAAGTAGTTTCCATCGACAAAAACGCGATCAAAACTATAAAACCACTCCTCCATCGTGCGAATCATGTGAGGTGAACAGTTCCATTTTTTCAAAAGTTCTACGATGGAATCAGAGCGAACGCCGCGAGCAAGTGAATCGGATACCAATTCCCGAGAAATTCTGGCGCGACAGAGCTGATCTACTTGTTCAATTTGAGCAATTTGCAAAATAGAATAGAGTGAAATACTGGAGATTTCCCGAGGGAAAAGAATGGTGAAATCAGGCATAATATGTCCTGTTTCAATGGGCGGAACAACACACTGATTTCCCCGGCTCCAAAACCCATTTTGACACACCGCTTTGCCACACCACACCAGAATCGCCAAAGCAACTTGTTCATTTTTACCCGTGTACTCAGCAATTGGCAACGCGAGATCGCACTTCAGAAGCATCGAGATCAATTCTGTGTCGGCAATGTGAAGAACCGTTTGTGAGTAAATTTCAAATCGATCTGCAAGTGAATCAACTTTTTGCGCCCAGAGAAGTTCTCCGTCGTGTGTCAATTCATACCCATCAATAGTAAATCGAATTATTGATTCAGAAACGAGAAAACGAAGAAGAAGTTCAATGAGAAAAGTGGATGATTCAGGTGAAATCTGTGCGGCGACCGGTTGTAACATTGCCATTGCAAGAAACTGATCCACCGATGTTTTCAAAAGAATGCCATCTTGGCGACGCTTAAAATCACCATGGCGAATCATTGAGAGGAGAATTGCCGAGTCTGCGGCAATACCACTAAACAAAAGCGGTTGAGACCCAATTTCTGCTTTAGTGCCGAGAAGTTCCACAAAATGAGGTACAAGAATCGCCGCAATGTCAGAAAATCCAAAGAGTGCCCGTTTTGCAAGAATGTGCCCTTCATAGACCAAAAATGATCGAACAAGCTCAGTCACCGTCTCATCACTACCAACAACAACACCTTCATCACCAGCAAGATACGTCAAAAACAGTTGATGTTGCTGATCGCGAGTCAACGAGTTCCAACGGTCACTGACAGAATTTTCTGAAGTATAGGTGGTATTGATAGATTCGTAGGTCCGTTCACCTAAAACACCGCTACTTTTTTCTGCACAGAGGTGATTCATAATGATCCGGCTGTCCAGTTCACGCAAATAAGAGGTAAAACTGAGTCTGTTCATGAGTTCATCCGTCGTTCAGGGTAAGAGGTGAAAATACCATTCTAACACCTTCATGAGGACGATCATTTGTGATATTTTCAATGGGGCACAATGAGCGAAATGAACTCGTAATTCGTATCAATATGTGCACGATTCATCACTCGCCACAACTCAAAAACCACTCCTGATCAAAATTCTCTTTTCGAGGACTCAAGCCCTTCTGTAGTATTTGATATTGACACCGAGTATTTCGAAGTACAGAACTGAAACAACTATTTAAGGAAGTGTCACTATTACAGTACTCGCCCCCATCTTCTTGAGATTGTGCAAGAATAGAAATGTTCCGTAGATATGTTCCATGTGGGCATCTTTTGACCTTTAAATCAATTGACAACACTGATTTCCTTCGGACAGAGAGGGCTGAATCTACGACTTTTGTGTTTCATTACGAATATCTGCACAATCTCAGGATGCTTGAAACGAATGCTAAAGCCAACTCTATTTTTGGAGAATTCCTGAGTAGTCACCATTTTTGCAATAGCGAAATTCTTTTTCCCGATTACCCAGTTCGAGCAGGATGCTCAATTTATCTGAGTTGGACAGATA
>DYSA01000559.1 GCA_020726425.1 Fibrobacter succinogenes
TTTCACCCGCATATTGTACCGATATGCAATACCAGCACTCACATCAAGTGATTCACCCAAAACGCAAAAAGGGAAGGCACTTGGCCTTCCCTTCCTCAGGAGAACATTGCGTTCTCCTGATACCTCATCATCACACACATTCACAATATATACTAATTCATTAACTAATGCTGATTTTTTTTCATTAGCAATGATTTTTTTTGATTCAACTCTAACACAGGAACTAGGTTTGATTCTGAGAACAGAAAGAGTGTAATCGCGAAAGAGAGATTTGCTTCAATAACACCTGTTTTGAGAGATAAACGCAAAAAGGGAAGGCACTTGGCCTTCCCTTCCTCAGGAGAACATTGCGTTCTCCTGATACCTCATCATCACACACGAGACAAATATAAAAGAAACACTTCAGAAAAGCAAGATTATTTTTTATTTCCAAATTTATTTTTTTGAAACAAGAATGGCTTCGACCACAAACCGCGCTTCGGCTCCAGAACTATTATTTCCGGTAAGTATGCAGGCAAACACAATAATTTTTTCTTGAGATTCCACAAATCCCACGTACCAACCAACACCGGTTCCATCAACGATCCCCGATCCGGTTTTCCCAAACAGAGTTCCCTTTTCGGTGGATTTGAATTTCATAAGTTCCTTGAGAAGATTCACCGAAGACTCTTTGGCCGGGATTTTTCCCATAACGAGTTTTTGAATCAGATTGGCCTGTTCGCGGGGAGAGATTGTGATCGACGGTTTGTTTTCACGGGGAAGCCAGAAATCATCGATACCGGAACTGATATTCTTATCGCCGTAGTTGATTGTTTCGATCCACGATTTCATTTTCTCTTTGCCGATTGTTCAGGCGAGATTCTAAAACGCGGGCACGCAGGAGACTTGGAACGATTCGCGGAGGTTTAGATCCTTGTTCCACTGAACAATATCACGACTGACCGAATCCCATTTCCAGAACGGTTGATCTGCCGACGCAAGAATCCCCGTTTCGATCCCCAGCAGAGCGTTCCATATTTTGAACGTTGAACGCGGCGTAGTTCGTTTGTTGATCAGTGAATCATTGAACACCAGCTCTTCGCCGGATTTGGCATCGATCAAAATAATCCCACCGGTTTTTCCGGCAAAGACGGAGTCGAGTGAAGTTGGGGAGATATTCACTTTTGCAGAGAGTGAACCAGCGAGGATGAGTAACATTAGTACGATCAATTTCATGTAAAGGGGCCCTTTGGGTTGAAAAAAATTATCTACTTGACTTATTACGGAAGTCATATACAGCACGTACTGTGAGGTTCGTGCCTATTGTATTTCGTTGAACCTGTATGCTATCTTAAGCTTGCCTTTGGTTACACGGGATGGCGTGTAAATAATAATCGCACTGTCGCTGTACCAGTCTCCACCCCATCTGAACTTGAAACTTTTATCTACATTCTGTGTATTATAGGGGGCTCCACCCATCAACTGTATCATTTCGGCCTTACCATCAATATCACCAGAAATTTCTATAGATATCGAATGAATATTCCTCTGAGATTTGTCTTTAAATAAAACGATGGTATCAGGTTTTGAGACATCTGTAATTTCAATAAAAGTCAACTCTTGCTGAGTACATCCGTATAAAAGAATAAATACCAGAAAAGTAAGAAACCGTATCATCTGCAACCCTCATTTTAAAATCATTTCACAAAAGGCGAACCCTCATCTGAGAGTTCGCCTTTAGCATTGCATCAAACCGTAGAGACGTTGCATGCAACGTCTCTACCAATAATGCCAAATCTTACAGGAAGTAGTTCACCCCTGATTCGAACAGTTTCTGATCCTTGGCTCCGACGATGTTTTTCGCAACGTTGGTTCCGA
>DYSA01000560.1 GCA_020726425.1 Fibrobacter succinogenes
GGCGGTGACGCGGTTCTGATCCTGATCGAATAGGTATTCGATCAGGATTACGCCACTTTTTTTCGCATAAGACCGTTTTTTAGGGGGGTGTTCCCACAATCCGGTCGCGAAAAAAAGAGGGCTTACAACTATTGAAGAGGTTTGTTGACTTGCTTTCATACAATTAAAATACGTAAAAACAGCCCCTGAAACCGAAGTAATCAGGGGCTTACCATAATGGCGGACATGAACAATAATTATGTGAAGAGTGACGCGATCCGGCGAAAGGCTACGATTGCCTGATCAAATGAGAGTAATTCATCTTCTGGAGCATACGACATAGCATCGACAAACTGAACATACTCTGCACCATACAGGACATCCGTCTGAAGCTTCTCTATCGCCTCTTCTATCATCATTTCCAAGCTCTTATCACTTTCAGAACCACCTCGCCCGCGATCTTTATCAAATGATGTGTGCACCATTTCCATAAAATGGGGTTCAGCACTTATAAGCTGTTCGAGAGCTGCGAGGTCGTGAAGATGGCGAACCATTGCGGGATCATTTTGAGCACTCCCCCGTTCAGCACTTCTGTCCCGAATATTGATCCGCCACAGTAGTGCACTGAACTTATTTGCCGCCGTTTCTATCGGGGAGATGGTGAGTACCGAGCAATCGATCTGCTCATCGGCAGTAAAACGAGTTACGAAGGATTTGATTGGCATTTCATTCGGCGGGAGAAGTGTCTCTTCGAAACTAAACTCCAGTTTCAAGTGAGGCCTCAATGCCATTGAAGGTTGATAATTCTGTGGATAGGTACAATCTATCGAAAAGAATTTACGATCGTTTTGGACAAGAAGTGTTTCTTCCTTGAGTGTGATTCCGTCGATGTTCCGTAGCTCTTCCAGCACGATTTCACGAATCTCTTTTCGTTGTGAGCGGCCAAACCCTCCACTTGGTAAGAGAAATCGAAAGTCTAAATCTTCGGAAAATCGTTGGATAAGACCGTAAGCTTTGGAAAGAGATGTTCCGCCCGTGAAAATGATCCGCGGTTTTTCCAAAGCCGCAACCGAGGTTAGAACATGAACTGCAAACCAGTCTTTTTCAACAAACGAAGGATCAACACCGAGTTCCGTGGCAATGTCTTCAAGGATTTCAGATCCGGGCAGTTTTTTCATACTTCACTGTTCTTCCGTTGAAACTGATTCGCTTACTGACTCGTTTGTTTACGCCGATTACCAATCCGGTAGGAACTTGTGTTGATTCACCAGCGTTGTATTCCCGCTCGTAAGCAGTCGGTAAAATAGTTACACCATTTTTCTGTAGAGCTTCGACAGCAATAACCCGAAGGCTCTGTTCAGGTATCGGCTTTTTGGTAATTGTGGAAATTTTTGTGCGAGCATACACGCCGTATCCAACACGAAGGATCGCTCCCTTGTGGATCAGTTTCCGCAAAGCCCGAAGCACCTGATCTCTATCTGAAAGGTCAGTGAAATCGGCAGGCACGAATGCAGAAGCCTTGCTTCGGGCAATTCGTCGCTCCACCCGCGTCTCCAGCGGTACTTTCCTGACCATATTTTCCCCTTGCAAAAACACGACAATTTATACTTACAAAGATACGACATACAGATTGCATGTCAACCATTATTTACAATAGATTACGAGAAAATGTTATCACCCTCTCGGATGACAGCTCTGATGCACCTTTTTCAGATCAACCGATGCGATTTGCGTGTAGATTTGAGTTGTCTTGAGATCCACATGACCGAGCATTTTCGATACGTCCTGAAGTGTCGCACCATTGCGGATCAGGTCAGTGGCGAAGGCGTGGCGAAGTGCATGAGGAGTCAGATTTGGCGGAAGATGAA
>DYSA01000561.1 GCA_020726425.1 Fibrobacter succinogenes
AGCGTGGACGCTGGGAACGAGTGCTGAAGCGAGTTTTTGTCCCCCGCTAACACCAGAGTAGTTACACAAATAGATAGTTATAAAATCGTTTTACAAAAGGAGTGTTTTTACACTCCTTTTTTTGTTTTGAATCACGTTTCGACGCAGGGCAAAATCTATTTTAGCCGCGAATAAATTATTGATCAAGGAGACTTTTCCATGCCAAAGTACATCTTTGTCACCGGAGGCGTAGTATCGTCACTGGGTAAAGGAATTACGGCCGCTTCAATCGGTTTGCTACTTAAATCTCGTGGACTTACGGTTACTCACCAAAAACTTGACCCGTATCTCAATGTTGACCCAGGAACAATGAGTCCCTATCAACATGGTGAAGTATACGTGACGGATGATGGCGCAGAAACAGATCTCGACCTTGGTCATTATGAACGTTTTACCGGTGTTCGAACAACAAAAAACTGCAACTATACAACCGGCAAAATCTATGACACGATTCTCAAAAAAGAGCGTCGTGGCGACTACCTTGGCGCGACGGTTCAAGTTGTTCCTCATGTGACCGGTGAAATTTGCAGCGCGATTCGCAGTGCAGATGACGGCGAAGTCGATGTTGTTATTTCCGAAGTCGGCGGTACAGTCGGCGATATCGAAAGTCTTCCTTTCCTCGAAGCACTTCGCCAATTCCGCCAGCAAGAAGGGCGCAAAAACGTCTATTTCATTCACGTAACTCTCGTGCCTTACCTTGCAAAAGCTGGCGAAGTTAAGACAAAACCAACCCAACACTCCGTTGGCAGACTACGCGAGATCGGGATCATACCGGACATGCTTGTATGTCGCAGTGAAATTTCGCTTGACGATGACGTCAAAAACAAACTCGCACTTTTCTGTAATGTCGATCGTGAAAGCGTGGTCGAATCAATCGATGTCGATCATACAATCTACCAAGTGCCAATGCATTACGCAGAGCAGAATGTTGACACACTCGTACTCGACTATTTCGGATTAAATGCAGGCCCACGCCATCTCGATGACTGGCGCAACTACATTGACGGCGTAATCAGTGCGACGCAGGTGATTAACATTGCTGTTGTTGGAAAATATTCAGAGCTGATGGATGCGTATAAATCAATCCATGAATCACTGGATCACGCTGGCGCTAAACATACGGTCAAAGTAAAACTTCACAGCGTCAATGCTGAAGCTATCGAAACCGAAGGCGCAGAAATCCTTGAAAAAATGGATGGTATTCTTGTCCCTGGCGGATTCGGAAAACGCGGTACCGAAGGCAAAATCAGTGCAATCAAATATGCTCGTGAACAAAAAATTCCATTCCTCGGAATCTGTCTCGGTATGCAGATGGCAGTGGTAGAATTTGCACGTAACGCTGCTGGTCTCACCGATGCAAACTCGAGCGAACTCCACGAAACAACTACCAATCCTGTAATCGATCTCATGATTGGTCAAGATCTCAACAATCTCGGCGGAACAATGCGACTCGGTGCCTATCCTTGTAAGTTGAAACCAGGATCACTGGCTCACTCTCTCTACGGGCAGGACAATATCAGCGAACGGCACCGCCACCGCTACGAAGTCAACAACGAGTACCGCAAAGCTCTCGAAGCGAAAGGTATGATCCTCTCTGGACTTTCACCGGATGAAAATCTCGTAGAAATTGTTGAACTGAGAGACCACCCGTATTTCATAGCGTGTCAGTTCCACCCTGAATACAAATCGAGACCGGTGGCTGTTCACCCGCTATTTGATGGATTTATCGAAGCAGCAAAAGCGTACAGCGTCGAATAAGTTGACGAACGTGCATTTTCAAATAGGGGAAGAGAAATCTTCCCCT
>DYSA01000562.1 GCA_020726425.1 Fibrobacter succinogenes
AACTGTTCATAGAATTTTGGATTCGTCAGGTCGAGCAACAGTACTTTTGACATGCGTTCGTAGTTGTACTTTGCCCGCTTTTCTTCGGGAAGATTCTCCACTGATCCCGCAGTAAATCCTCGATCGATAAACCAATCGGTGGTTTGAGTGGTCAAGAGGAACAGCGTGGTCAGTTTTCGTTCTACCGCCTGAGTAATCAAGTACGAAATAATTTTTTTCCCTACGCCCATGGAACTGTAACTTTCATCCACTGCAATTGAATAGATCTCTGCCGCCGATCCATACTCTTTGAGACCACCGCAACCGTGAACAGTATTATCAACTTGATACACCGCATACTCATCAATCGACTCTTCAATAACATCAGCAGTTCGAGGAATAAGAACGCCTTTTTTCACCTGATTGTCGGTGATGCGAAGAATATCCGGCACATCCTGATGTTCCGCCTTGCGAATCTGGTCGAACTGACCGGTGTAGATCATGGTTCCGAACCCTTTATTCGAGAAAATTTCCTTGAGGAGAACCCCATCGACCCGACCATCAACCACGTGCACGCGATTAACCCCTGAATCGAGGGCTTGTTGCGCAAGTTTCAAGGTTTGAAGAGCGGTGTGATCGTAGATTGATCCTTCGTGTGCCGCCAAAATCTGTTCAGCTTCACGAGCGGTCAATTGAGAAACCAATCCCCCTTCGGCAACACGAACCGAATGAGGAAGATTCAATCCCGAAGCAAAAATCCCTTCAGATTCGGTGATGAAGAAGAGTTTCTCTGCCTGAAGTTCCGCGCTGATTCGAAGGGCCAATTCATTCGAACTGATGTTATAGGGCCGTCCAGTGAGACTCCAGCCAATGTTTGGGAAAATGGGAATCATGTTGTCATCCAAAATCCCGCGAATCGAATCGCCATCAACCTTGTCGATCATTCCCGAAGATTGATAGTCCACCCCATCGCGAACACCGATTCCCCGCGCGCGAATCCAGTTGCCAATCACTGCATTGGCCGAGTTTTCAGCAAGCATGGTCATGATCTGATTCGACACGTCAAACGCAGCCATCTTCACAAAGGGAATCGCCTCTTCGCTAGTGATTCGCACGCCGTGTACAGAACTACTTTTCACATTGAATGAGTCGAGAATTTCATTTATCCGCACGCGAGTACCCGGAATCAACACAATTTTGATTCCCGCATTGTGAAGGAGTACCACATCGCGAATAAAAATCGGGAAAAATGGGTGACGGGTAAGGCTACTATCAATTTTTATCACAAATATTGCATCGCGAAACTGTCGCACATAGCCAAAACTCTGACGAATCGTATCAACCTGATTCTGAAAGAAACTATCCATTATTTCTCCTTAGTATGATACTAAAATAGGTTTTGCTCAATCACGCGGGAAATCGGCAAAGGACTACTCAAAAACAAAAGCAAAACTTATAACGAAAGAATTGCCGTTCTTTATTAAATGTGCTATCATTGTTCATTCAAGGGGGATGATTTTATGGTAACAACTGACAATATCGGTCTCGAAAGAGCCACTAAAATTATAAAAGATATCGATTTTCCAACACTACCCCTCTATCTTACCATGATTCAAAAAGAGATGACCAAAGCACAACCTTCGTTTCCAAAAATCGCTAATTATGTTGCGCAAGATATGGCTCTCACCGCAAAACTTCTTCGCACTGTAAACTCAATTGGGTTTCAAACGCGATCGCACATCAGCAATCCTCTGCAAGCACTTACGATTCTCGGCCAAAAACAGTTCTACGAATATGTCTTAGCCGAAGCTCTTCGCAAAGCTCTGGACAATCACGCTCTTTCCGCTCAAACATTT
>DYSA01000059.1 GCA_020726425.1 Fibrobacter succinogenes
AAAATTTTGCGATGTCCATTGATCGCCAGTATCAAACTTCCACGTTCCAATGGGAGTAAACTGAACGCCACCACCTTGTGCAAAAGCAACAGCGATCGAAGAAATGAGTACAAAAGCTGAACGCTTCATTATATCCTCCATTTTGTATTGGTATACAACGAATCTAAACAAATTTCATTCAGAAATCACACACATTTATGACTACCTATTTATTTTGTGATATAACAAAGCACATCTGATCATTACATGTTAAATTTAAACATATTACAAAAATTCGAATTCAATTATTCCGACTGTACAAAAAGTGAATTTTCCTTTGCAAAACCGACAACTAAAGAAACAACATCACAAATACAAAGAAACAAAATCAAAAATTCATTTTTACCATTTTCTCCGCTATTTTCAAAATTGATTGATATTTGAGAACGGCGCGTTACTGCAAATAGGCTATGTAAAGAAGTGAGTTTCTCCATTTTTAAAAGGGCGTTTTACTTTTTTACCCAACGCACAATTACTTTTTCAGCAATCCGTATAGTGATATAAAGGAAAAGCTCTTCCGCACCTGATCGAAAACAGCTATTTTGATCAACAAACAAGAACTAAACACAGGGGGATTCAAATGCGAAAAACAGCACTACTAATTTCTTTCCTTGCCATCACTTCACAAGCAGGTCTGTATCTCGAAGGAAATTTTCAGGTTACCGATCCAAAGGGTGAATTTGGGGATGCACTAGGCCACGCAATTTTAGGGGGAAATATTGGTGGCGGATGGTTCTTTAAACCAGCACCGGTAGCCCTCGGCGCTGATCTGGGATTTTTTAGTATGGGGAAACAGACTTCAACCCATAATCTACTCGCGACAAGCGATCTTGTCACAATTGATCAAACAATTCAGAGCAGTGGCGTAATGGGGCACTTAGTTCTTCGAGTAAAACCGCTCAAAGGAATTGTTCGTCCCTATGCAGATGGGCTCTTTGGATTTAAAGCGTTCAGCACAGAAACAAGTGTAATTAACAGCAAGCAAGACACAATAGCTACATCCAAGAACTTATCAGACAATACCATTAGTTACGGCGTTCGTGGTGGAGTGGAAATCCATCCAAAGAAAAAATCACCATTGGGAATAAATCTTGGATGCCAATATTTATGGGGAGGCGAAGCACAGTATCTCGACGCATCAAATTCTACCAGTGTTATGTATACTCCTCCAAATCATTACATACTCAACCCGTTGAAATCACGAACCGATATGCTCACGGTTTCAATTGGCGTTGTGGTTGACATGAAATAATTTTTTCAAAGTACATACAAAAAAGGCGAATCCCCAAACAGGATTCGCCTTTTCCATTTTAAAAAAGTTGATTACGCGTTTAGTGCACGAGTGATCTTTTCAAAGAGATCTTTCGCCAGATTGTCCAGTTTCGCGAGTTTTTCCAATTCCCGTTTCATCATTGATGATCGACTTGCATCGTATCGTTTGAATTTCAAGAACGGATCGATCAGGCGCGCTGCCACTTGCGGATTAGAACTGTTTAATTTTACCAGTTGTTCTGACAGGAATCGATATCCAGAACCATCGATTGCGTGAAATATCACCTGATTGTGAACAGCAAAAGCACCGACCAAACTGCGCAACCGGTTCGGGTTGTTAAAATCAAATGAACGGTGATTCATCAGCTCTTCAACTCGTGTAAGAGTTGAACTACTGCAAGCTGTTGCCTGAATCAAGAACCACTTATCCATAACAAGTCCATCGGCATACCAACGATCATCAAACTGAGCGAGCAGATCCGGCGCACAAGGAAGTTCTGCATCCACAGCCGCAGAGAGCGCCGCCGCGGAGTCAGTCATATTATCCGCAGATTCGAACTGAGCTTTCACAACGTCATTTCCACTATCGGTAAAGGCTATGTAGTGAAGGATTCGATTTCTCAGTGCCCGTTTCGCAATATCTTCATGGTCAATCCGATATGAACTGAGTGTCAGCTCGTTATATCGAGTAACCAGTGAATCTTTCAGTTGCTTTGCAAAGGTTTTCGTGATAACAGAAATTGCCTCGTGAATTGCATCAACAGGAACCGTGGCGTACCAACCGGCTATTTCGCTTTCAGAAGGAAGTGAAAAAATCTCAGCGGCAAGTGCTGGATCGGTTTCGCGATCGTTGAGCATTTTTTCAAAGGTCTCCACCAGCGAACGTTCCACCTGCACCGGCATTCCCGATTCAACCGAGGCGATCATCGAACGAATGTGTTTGCCCAAGAGCATCTGCGAAGCATCCCACCGCGAAAAGAGATTGTCCGCATGAACCATGAGGAACGCCAATTCTTCATCGGCATACTCATAGTGCAGTTTCACCGGTGCTGAGAACTCTTGCAAAAGCGAAATTACCGGTTTCTCGTCTACTGATTCAAAGAGAAATGTTTCAGTTTTATTCTTAATATGAAGAACTGAATCCACCTCCTGCCCACCAATGATCAGCGGAATTCGCGAACCGTCACGACTGTAAAGTGCTGTGGAAAAGGGTATGTGAAGCGGCAATTTTTCACTCTGTCCAGCAGTGGATTGAGTTTCTTGTGTTACTTCAACAAAAAATGTCTTATCGACTTTATTATAATCAGTTACAACAGATAACTCAGGAGTTCCAGCCTGGGAATACCACCGGCGAAATTGGGTGAGATCAATCCCCGAAGCGTCTTCCATGGCGGCCACAAAATCGTCACACGTCGCCGCAGATCCATCGTGACGATCGAAGTAGAGTTTCATCCCCTTTTGGAATTTTGATTCGCCGAGCAGTGTATGCATCATCCGGATAACTTCGGCACCTTTTTCATATACCGTGACAGTATAGAAATTATTCATTTCGATAACTTCCTCGGGACGGATCGGGTGAGCCATAGGCCCGCAATCTTCGGCAAACTGCTGATTTCGCATGATCCGCACGTTGTGAATACGATTCACCGCCCGTGAACCAAGGTCAGAGGAGAACTCTTGATCGCGGAACACGGTGAGTCCTTCCTTGAGTGAAAGCTGAAACCAATCGCGACACGTCACGCGATTTCCGGTCCAGTTGTGGAAATATTCGTGACCAATCACCGCTTCGATATCAAGATAATCCTTGTCGGTGGCGGATTCTGAATTCGCAAGGACAAACTTGTCGTTAAACACATTAAGTCCCTTATTTTCCATTGCTCCCATGTTGAAAAACCCAACAGCGACAATCATGTAGATATCGAGATCATATTCGAGGCCAAATCGTTCTTCATCCCAGCGCATAGCATTTTTGAGACTGGTCATGGCGTGGTGAGCCCGATTGAGATTTCCGCGATCGACAAAAATCTCGAGCTTTACCGACCGACCACTTTGGGTGACAAATGAATCCTCGAGAAGATCAAAGTCTCCAGCCACAAGCGCAAAAAGATAGCTAGGCTTTGGGAATGGATCGTTCCACGTCACCCGATGAAACCCGTTGGGGAGATCTTCCGAAACGACTTTATTCCCATTTGAAAGCAGGTATGGATAACTCTCTTTGGGTGCAGTTATTGAGGTTGTAAAAACGGCAGAAACATCGGGACGATCAAGATAGTAAGTGATCCGACGAAATCCTTCGGCTTCGCACTGAGTACAAAATGCTCCACCAGATTTGTACAGACCTTCAAAGGCGAGATTCTCTGCCGGGGCGATTTCCGTGACAATCATAAGTTCAAACGAAGCAGGCACATTATTGAGTTCAAGGCCACCATCAACTTCGCGATAGTCACGCCAGTCATTGCCATCAATTTTGAGAAAAACCAATTTGAGAGAATCACCAAACAGGAACAGTGGTTCCGATTGTGGAGAGAGTCGCTGAACCGAAGAGATCGCGGTTACCATTGTAGCTTGATCGTGTAAGAGAAAATCAAGGTTCACCGAAGCGATTGTGTATTCGGGGGTTTTATAATCGGAACGTTTTTTTGCAACGGGTGTAGTCACGGTAACTCCTTGCTAGTCGAAGAGAACAAATCTGTTCTCATGATATTTTTCGAAATATACATCAGTCAGATGATTGAGTTCACGGCTAACCGAGGAACTGGGTAATTTTCCATGGACAACACCAGAAGAAATTCTCCACACATTTAACTCGAATGAAACACATTCGAAACTCGCTAGCTTCAAAAGCTGAAATTCTCGTTATCAAAATAGAATAGCAAGTTTACATCATTAAATTACGAGCAACAAAAAAGGCCAGATTTCAAGTCCAGCCTTTTTAAATCGAAAGAGATATACAATCTACGACTGTTTTAATACATCGGCATTCACAATGCGAATCTCTCTTTGCGGGAATGGAATATTTACCCCGATCTCATCTAATTTCTCTTTGATTTTCTGATTCATATCCATCATAACAGCACCATAATCCGATGAGTTTACCCACGGGCGAACCACCATATTAACACTGCTCTCACCGAGCGAAGCAACGCCAACCACTGGTTCGGGAGTGCGAAGAACTCGTGGATCAGCGAGAAGAATTTCTAACAAAGAGGTTTTTGCAAGGGCAATATCCGAACTGTACGAAATCCCCACGGCAAGATCAAGGCGACGAGTTCCCAATGCGCTGTAATTGGTGATATTATCACTGGCGATTTTAGAATTTGGAACAATTACTTTTTTTCCATCAAGCGTTTTCAACACGGTGGTAAATATCGAAATTTCAAGTACTTCGCCAGAGACTCCAGCACCTTCGACAAAATCACCCACTTTGATTGGCTTGAAAATTATCATCAAGGCACCAGCAGCAAAATTTGATAAGGATCCCTGAAGAGCAAGACCAATCGCAAGTCCCGCAGCACCAAGAATTGCAACAAACGAAGTTGTTTCAACACCGAGACGATTCACAGAAGCAACCACAACAAGAGCCAGCAAACCAAAGTACCCCAGTGAAGAACCAAAGCCAACAAGTGTTTCGTCAACTTTTGATTTTCTCATGACCTGAATGGAAACTTTCTTAACTCCTAAAGCAATAAATCTTCCAACAAAGAAAATTACTAGCGCAATAACAACATTCTGCCCAAACTCTGGCGCTTGCTCAATATAGGGAGCAAGCATTTTTTCAAGCTGTACCACAACTCCTCCTTCATAACATTCAAATTTATTACCACCGCTAATATACCAATTTTATAGGCGATCAAACAGAACTGATTTATACCAAGGCAAGTTTGTGAAAGTTTTCACAAAAACCCATTGTATTCTGCACCAGTTTTGTGTATTTTATAGGTAAAAGGATACGAAAAACGACAAAATTGGAGAATCTATGAAGAAGAAAGTCGCTTTTTTTGACACAAAACCGTATGACCGCCGTTCATTCGATGCTGCTGAAGGTAGCTCGGAGTATGAAATTGAATATTTCGAGACCCGTCTCACTGAACGTAGTGTGGCTCTCACTAAGGGGTTCGATGCAGTTTGTGCATTTGTGAACGATGAAATATCAGCCACCGTTATCGATAAACTCTACGAAAATGGCGTTCGCCTCATAGCAATGCGTTGCGCTGGATACAACAACGTGGATGTGTGTCACGCTGTCGAACGAATCCGCATTGTTCGCGTACCGGCATACTCACCCTATGCTGTTGCAGAACATGCACTTGCACTTCTAATGACGTTAAACCGAAAGATTCACCGCGCTCATTTGAGAACTCGCGACAGCAATTTCAGCATCGTCGGACTTGTGGGAGTTGACATGTTTGGAAAAACGGTTGGTGTGATCGGCGCAGGAAAAATCGGGAAAATTATGACCGATATTCTCTGCGGTCTCGGAATGAACGTTCTTGTTTACGACAAGTATCAAGATCAAAAATGGGCGGAAAGCAAAGGTGTTCGCTACGCTTCGCTTGACGAAATCTATGCGGAATCACAAGTGATAACGCTTCATTGCCCACTGACAGAAGAGTCGCATCACCTGGTAAACAAAGAGTCTATCGAGAAAATGCGCGATGGCGTAATGATCATCAACACAAGTCGCGGGCCGCTGATCGACACCAAAGCGCTTATCAAGGGATTAAAAAGCGGAAAAATCGGAGCGGCTGGTCTCGATGTATATGAAGAAGAAGCGGACTATTTCTTCGAAGACTATTCAGAAGAGATTGTTACCGATGATGTACTCGCTCGTCTTCTCACGTTTAATAATGTTATTGTGACTTCTCACCAAGCGTTCCTCACCGAAGAAGCTTTGGCGAATATCAGCCGAACCACATTTTCAAATATGGACACCTATTTCGCTGGGCAACACGGGCCCAACGAAATTTGTGGAAACTGCGAAGATGGCAACTGCGTTCGCCACCAAAACAGATAAAAAAAGTGAGAGTGAACAGAAATCCTGTTCACTCTTTCATTTTCACAAACAAAAACTCAATTGAAAGGTCGACGAATGGAAATAGGTGCATTTATTCTATCCCTCATCCCTATTGTATTACTTATGATTCTCTTAGGAGCGTTTAAGGTTGCAGCTCACAAGGCTGCACCAATCACTCTCGCCGTAACCGCGATCCTTGCGCTGGCGTATTGGAAAATGCCCGTACTTC
Source organism: Fibrobacter succinogenes (assembly GCA_020726425.1). Classification (GTDB taxonomy): domain Bacteria; phylum Fibrobacterota; class Chitinivibrionia; order Chitinivibrionales; family Chitinivibrionaceae; genus JAIFMU01. The sequence goes on from DYSA01000059.1 coordinate 6,555, forward strand.
ACCTCGCAGGAGCAGTTGGCGAAGGCGTCGCCATGGGACTCTGGCCTATTATGATCGTTATCGTTGCGGCGATATTCAGTTACAATCTCGCCAAAGAGACCGGAAGCATGGACAAGATCACCAAGATTCTCGAATCGATCACCACGGACAAGCGCATTCAAGTGCTCATCCTCGCGTGGGGATTCGGTGGTTTTCTCGAAGCAGTAGCAGGTTACGGAACTGCAGTGGCGATTCCCGCATCAATCTTGGCAGCCCTTGGATTCAATCCACTTTTTGCGGCGGTGATCAGCTTGATTGCCAATACGGTTCCCACGGCGTTTGGAGCAATCGGGATTCCTGTGTCGACATTGGCGACGCTCACCGAACTTGATCCCAATCACCTCAGTGCACTCGTAGCACTTCAGCTCACACCATTTATTATACTGATTCCTTTTGTATTAGTCATGATGACCGGCGGTGGATTCAAAGCGCTCAAAGGTGTGGTTGGTATAACCCTCGCTTCGGGATTGGGGTTCGCGATTCCTCAGTATCTTGCGGCGCGGTACCTCGGGCCACAGCTTCCGGCTCTTCTGGGATCAATGGGATCTTTGGGAATTACCATTCTCCTCGCCAAGGCGCGGAACCGTGGAACCAAAACGGTTTCATTCACGGCAAAATATCAGTGGGAAGCGTGGCGGCCATACATACTGATTCTTGTGCTTATTTTAGGGGCAAGTTCACTTGTTCCGCCAGTGTTTCACCTTTTAGGCGAAATCAGCAGCTCAATTGTCTTTGTGGAAGGTGCCAAACCATTAACTTTTAAGTGGATTGCAACACCGGGTGCCTTGATCGTCATCGCCACATTCATCGCCGGATTCATGGCGAAACTTCGGTTCAAGGCAATTGCGAAAATTTTCTGGAATACGGTGAAACAACTGAGCAAATCGTTTCCCACCGTTCTTTCGATTGTGGCTCTGGCCAAGGTAATGAGCTATTCGGGAATGATTACCGATATTGCCGGGGCACTTGCCGTTCTTACAGGGCCAGTATTTCCGTATATAAGCCCGCTGATCGGAACGTTGGGAACATTCGTAACCGGTTCTGATACTTCGTCTAATATCCTTTTCGGGAAACTTCAGACCGAAATTGCCGGATCACTTCATGCAGATCCGTACTGGCTTGCGGCGGCGAATACGGCTGGAGCAACCGCAGGGAAAATGATCTCTCCACAAAGTATTGCCGTGGCAACATCGGCTACTGGACTCGCCGGCATGGAAGGGAAAATTTTTGGGCAAACACTGGTGTTCTGTTTAATCTATGTACTTCTTCTCGGGGTATTTGTGGGACTTTGTTCAACATTTGGAGTGCCCGCACTTCTCTGAACAAAGTTTTTTGACTGATAGTAAAGGGTGCAGAAATGTACCCTTTTCATTTTCTAAAAAGGAATTGTCACGAGAGATAGTTACATTAAAAGTGAATGAGTTATATTCTTCACTGAAATAGTACATACATTCTGAGGAGATATCATGATTCGAACAGCCATAGCACTTCTCTTCCCGCTCTCCCTTCTCTCTTCTGTCCTTTCACCTGATGCTCAAGCTCTTGCAAAAAAATCGCACCTTTTCGGCACTGAACAATCGCGTGCTCAACGAAGTTCCGGTGCAAATATTTCGGGGATGCTCGTTGTTACCTCTGATTTTGACGAATCAGCATTTACATCTCTAGGCGGAACAATAATCAGCCGCTCCCCTTCCGTTTTTACCATTTCAATTCCTGCCGATTCTCTCAATAGATTGGAGAGTATTGCCGGAATTTCTCAATTTTCTCCATCACGAAAAGTTTTCCCCGCCATGGAAAAAGCCTTAACCGCGGGTCACGCGGTGGATGTGTACAACGGAACCTCCTTCGCAAACAAAACAGGCTATACGGGAAAAGGCGTGATCATTGGCGTGATCGACAATGGATTCGACTATATCCACCCCGCCTTTCGCGAAACGTCAGGAAAACTTCGGCTCAGTCGCGTGTGGGATCAAAATGCTACGGGAACTCCTCCTTCAGGATATCTCTACGGGGCGGCGTACACCACAGAATCAACAATACGACAAAAAGAGTTAGACAATGTACCTTCGACCGGACACGGAACTCACGTTGCCGGAATCGCCGGCGGATCGTGGAATCTCCCCGCTCCCGGAGTCGCACCTGGATCTGAACTCGTTTTTGTTTCAACAAATATGGTAGACAACGGGATCGTCGATGGTATCCGCTGGATCTTTGATTACGCAACTTCAGTGGGAAAACCAGCGGTAGTAAATCTCAGCCTCGGCCTTCACTACGGGCCTCACGACGGATCGTCTGCGGTGGATCGGGTGTTCGAAGCCTACGCCGGCGAAGGCAGAATTATCGTCGGTGCCGCCGGAAACGAGCGTTTAGACAAGTGCCACATAAGTGCTAACCTCAACGGTGTCGATACGATAAGAACCGCAATTTCAATTCCTACCTACGACAATACGGGGTACCAACTTCTGTCGATCTGGGGTGAACCGGGACAAAACTTTTCTGTAGGATTTGAGCTATACGAAAATGGCGTTCTCAAAAGCAAGACACCGATCTACTCGGTTACTCAAATCCAAAATGCTAACGGAGTGGCGAACACTCTGAACTATTCTGGAGGAACAATCAACAATGAACTCTTTGGCGAGGTCCGATCTCCCCTCAACGGAAAAGCGAATCTCGGCATAGCACTCACTTCTCCAACGGCGTTGGCACCGGGAAATCCCGTTGAACCGGTGATGGTACTCACTGGTGCTCGAGGAAAAGTTCACGCGTGGGCATCTTTCGAAACATCGGAAAAGTATCCTGGATTTCACAAAGGAACGCGCAATTTTTCTGCCGGTGACACATCCTATTCGATTGGCGAAATCGGCGGAACCGGTCGAGCTACGATTAGTGTTGGTGCCTATACATCTAAAACGAGTTTTGTAAATGTCGATAATAATACTGTTGCTGCCATGGGAAGTTATTTCAATTCTGCAGATTCGCTGGTTTCACACAAAGGCTATGGCGAAGAAGAGATTGCACAATTTTCAAGCGTTGGGCCAACTCCCGATGGCCGAATCAAACCGGATATTACCGCTCCTGGAAATGTTATCATATCAGCCTTTCGTCGAGGCATAAGCGGCCCCGATGATTCGTATTGGGAACAACAAACCTCACACAATGTCACCGATGGTCTGCGCAAATTTCCCTACGGTGGAATTCAGGGAACATCGATGGCATCCCCCTTTGTAGCTGGAACCGTGGCGCTCATGCTCGAAGCAGATCCGACGCTCACACCAGCGGAAGTGAAAACGATTCTTCAATCGACGGCGATTGCGGACACGTTCACCGGAACGATCCCCGTGGGTGGAAGTATCAGTTGGGGTGCCGGGAAAATTGATGTCGATGCGGCAGTCCGCATGGCCGAATCCAAACGATCGGTTCCCCATCTTCGCACAGAATCAGTGGTCAAAGTTACAATGGGAAATAGCTTTTCAGGAACAACAGAACTGACACTTTCTGGAATTTATAGAGAAACAACTCTGCGCCTCTACGATTTCCGTGGCCGTGAGTTGCTTCACAAGTCCATTCCATCAACCAGTTCCGGCGTAGTTCCCGTTCAAATTAAGGGTGTTGCATCAGGAAATTACATCTATCAAATCAGTAACGCTTCAATTGAAATGACCGGAAAAATCAATATTAAGCAGTAACACTATTTTGCCGGATATGCAAAAGGGGAACCAAACGGTTCCCCTTTTTGTTTCCAGTCAAACCGAACGGTAACTCAGATAGTAACTTCCGCATGGCGCGCCGCG
>DYSA01000563.1 GCA_020726425.1 Fibrobacter succinogenes
AAAAATCAAATGAAAGTAGGAAGCCATGGCTTCACTTGCCGATATGCTCTCGGGGAAATCCACGGAGAATCTGAAAAGTCTCGCAAAAAGTAACAAGCCACAAGCTGCAAGCACAAAGCCTCAAGCCACAAGCAACAAGCCACAGGCCTCAAGTGAAATGGTGAATGAGCAGAGCGCAAAACCACACGGTTCAAACGAACAATCGAATCGCGAAACCTACCACGTTCACATGCCGGACTTTGTGGCGGTGGATTTGGAAACTACCGGTCTCGACAAGCGCACCGACCGAATCACGGAGATTGGGATGGTTCAGTATGTGGGTGGACGCGAAGTGGCAAGCTATTCGAAATTGATCAATCCTCAGCGGGAAATTCCGCCGTTTATCACCAAGCTCACCGGTATTTCTGACGAGATGGTTCAGAATGCACCAACGTTCCGCGAAGTTGCCGATGAGATTCTTGACTTTCTGGGAAGCAACGCAATCTGTGGCCATCAGGTCGATTTCGAATTCAATTTCCTCAACATGGAACTGGAACGGATGGGTCGCGGGAATCTTCGCAACCTTCAGATCGACACCCTTTCCACGGCGCGAATGCTTCTCACTCAAGAAGAGGGATACGCTCTCGGTAAAGTGGCGACCGCTCTCGGAATCGAACTGGAAAATGCTCACCGCGCACTGGACGACGCACGCGCTTCCGGCGAAATTTGCCTTCGACTCCTGCCAAAAATCGGTGAACTTCCGCCTCAAACTCGATTCAAACTGGCTCACTTTGCTCCGTTCTCGCTGACTCGTAAGATTCTGGAATCATCGGTAAAAAGCTGGCACGGCGAACCGAACAAATACCGTAAGTCAGTGTTGTTTGGGCCTCGCGAACCGATCAATGCAAACTATAAAATCACCGCAGACGAACTCAACGATCAGTTCAAGACCGGCGGAACGCTGAACAAGCAGATTTCCAACTGGGTCTATCGCGAAGAACAGGAACGATTTGCATCCACCGCCGCCGAAGCGCTCAACAGCAACGGCATTGCCGCGCTCGAAGCGGGAACCGGAACGGGAAAATCGCTGGGATATCTGATTCCTTCGGCAATCTGGGCTCTGAACCGCGGCGAACGAGTGATCGTTTCGACCAACACCAAAAATCTTCAGGATCAGTTGATCAAAAAAGACCTTCCGCTGGTGAAAAAAGCGATCGGCGAGAAGTTCAATTTCTGTTCGTTGAAAGGTCGCGGGAATTATCTCTGCAAGGCGGGACTTGAACAGTTCCTTACCGGAGAAACCGGTTCCGTGTCGGTTCGCGAACGGGGTGCCATGATGCCGCTGATCAAGTGGGCCGACGAAACGGAAACCGGCGATATCGAAGAACTGAACAGTTTCAACCAGAACTATCACGGTCAGATCTGGGGGATTATTTCCGCGGAAAACAAGCGGTGTGATTCGAGCTGTGCGCACTTTGGCGACTGCTTTATGATCAACGCGAAAAAACGAGCCGCGAACGCTCACGTTGTGGTGGGGAACCACGCGCTTTTTTACAGCGATATCACCGCGGGATCGCAGTTCACCGGCGAAGCGGGCGCGCTGATCATCGACGAAGCGCACAACCTTGAATCTTCAGGACATCGGATGCTTCGGGTCGAACTGGACACCAAGCGGATCGAGAAGTTCACCGACTTTATCCAGCAGATTCTCACCACCATTACCAACGTGGCTAAAACGAGCACGGACACGAAGTTCACCGATTCCGGCGCGGTTCTGAAAAAAGTAGTGAAACGCCTTCGCAAGAACCACGAACAGTTCCTCGAAGAGATCATGGCGTGGGGAATCAAGCG
>DYSA01000060.1 GCA_020726425.1 Fibrobacter succinogenes
TTGCCAGTCACGCCCTTGAGATTCGGATTGCCTTCCCATTATTCAAGGCTTGGGCAGCTCCGGCTTCTTTCAACCGGACGGATTTCCTGCTTTGCAGGGCAAACTAAAAAAGTGCGCTTGTCGAATGACAAACGCACAGAACGAACAGAACACCAAGCAGAACAGAAAAATCTATACGCTGTGCGATTTGCGAAATTGATATGGTGCAACACCGACCAAACGATGAAAAGCATCTTCCATGGCGGCCACATTTTTGAATCCACAATCAGTAGCAATAGAAATTTCGCTGGCATTGGAAAGGGCTAAACGCTCTTTCACAATCTCAATGCGAAGAATTTCCAGGTAGGCATTCAATGATTTTCCGGTGACCTGCTTAATTTCACGCTTGATAATTCGCGAAGAGCGATTCAGTTTGGAAGCGAGAAATTCAACGGAAAGATCTTTATTGGTAATATGCTCTTCGATTAAGACGATGAGATCTGATCCGGGTTCACTCAACGACTGAACACTCAACTTAGGAGTTTTTCGTATCAACACTAAAACTGCAGACAGGAAAATTCCCGTAAACAACCATCCAATAAACGTTTTCAATGGAAAAACCGGTGCTTGCCCGGGAAGTTCTGCTTTTACAAACAGAGGAAATAGAACGGGAGAATACTGAAAGTGCATATCTCCATCAACAAAAGACACCGGCACTCCAGATCCATCGGGACGGGGAATAATCACGTTCAGCCCGAGAGTGTCTCTTATTTTTCCCCCAAGAAGAAAATCCGGAACGGTAATTGTCCCTTTAAAATGATTATCCTTCAGTTCAAGTTGTTTCTTGAGATGTATCGGCGTTCCTGTTCTCGAAATGGTAAACATCGAACTGTCCGTCCGTTCAGCAGATGTGATCAATTCTGACTCACCAGTGAGCGGAACCGACAAAATCACCGTATTGCTTCCAGGAAATGGCGTGCGAGTGAGACGGGGATCGAGAACGATTGTCACTGGTTCAAGTGTTTCGTCGCTTACAGTACCAGTAACGGGAATATCAAAAGTAATTGTCACCCCCCGTGATTCACGAGTAACACTGATCGAGTCAGTTCCGGCGGGAATGGGAAGACTGTGTGAAGTCGGATAAAAAGGCAGTACACGAGTAGGAATCGGTTCGGGCAGGAAAAAGAGCCGAGGAGAATTGACAATTTGAACAGTGTCATCTTGCCGATACACAGCAGCTATAAGATTCGCTCCGAAAAAGTATTGATTCCCATAGGCGGCAATGGGCACAACCATTTTATAGGGAGAAGTTGAAACTGCCCCAAGTCGTTTATTGTGAATTGTTCCATTAACCGAGCGATATTCTAACGAGAGTCCAACACTGTCCACGGGAAGTTCACTGGTTACACTAACCGTACAAGCAGTTCCAATCGAAATTGTTCCGGATGATGGCGATAAAACAACACTATTTTTGGCCGCAAAAAGAGGTGACCAGAACGAGAGTACAGCAACAGCAAATAATATTCTCAATTTTTTTTTCAACAAAATGACCTCAAAATCGTTCTATATACTCAGTTTGTATTAGATTATACAAGAAATATATGATCTGCAATAACAGCGGGATAAACTATGTGGAAACAGACATACGGGTTCATTGCTTTAACAGCCACACTTCTCTCTGCAGAACAGAGCCTGTACAGTGACGCAAATCGCTCTCTTTATGATTCGCCAGCCAATCGAGCTATGGGTGGCGCACTTATGGCAATATCTTCAGAACCAATGCCTTCTGGATTGGCTGCAGGTATAACGGCTTCAGATCGAAGCACTATTTACGTTGGCTACTCAGGGTTCTATGGAAACCTCTTTGGAGCGACAACGGTGGGTTTTAGTCACCCCGTTGATTCTATACAATCAGTGGGAGGATCAGTATCATATCTTATGGTACCGGGTGTCGACTCAATTACCATTGAAAATAGTGGATCAAATGTTCCAGGAGCAGTGACAAATACCGAACAAACAGCTTCTGAACTCTATGTAAACATGGTCTATGGACGAGAATTATTCAAATTCTCACGAGGACTTCTCACCGCCGGTGGTTCACTTCACATGAAACGAATTCGACTTATCGAAATGACAGGATATGGCATCGGAGCGGATTTGTCAGTTCAATCGCGATTCAATTCTGGAGTAGCAGTAGCGCTCAAGCTTGAAAATGCGTTCACAGAATATGGCTACTGGACAAAAGAGTATCACGAAAATGGACTTCCCCGTCTCTATGTGGCTACCGGATTCGATAAAGACCTATCAAATTCAGTGGCAATGAAAATAGCCTATCGATCTCAGGATGTACTCGGCAATAGCGGCGTTGGCGGGGGAGCATTTGGTAAAAACAACCAGTTTGGCGATGAACCAGAAGAGCTTTCTTTATCGGAGAATCCGGGAATGCTTATTACTTCGGCGGCATGGGGAACAGAATTTTCTTTTCATAAAACGGTTGCGATCAGAGCGGGAATTTCTGACAACCGGATGATCAATTTTGGTGGCGGCGTACATCTCTTCGATCGCTGGGATGTTGATTTTGTATACGCTCACTCAGGGGCACTCGATGGAACCTACAGTCTTTCCACAAAAATATCGTTATAACATAACGATTATCCTGCTAAATTTCCGATTGAAAAACCTCCTGCGAACAGTTGTTCGAGGAGGTTTTTTTTCACGCAAGTTTATTCGGTGATTTCTTAAAGCCCCACAGTAACAGGCATCGACAAAAAAGCTTCAATGAACAAAGCGAAAAGTGTATGTGAATGTGTCGGGTTTTTCTCCTGCGCAAATTGCGCCGGCTTCGCGCAATCCGGTTTTGAGCTGGCGCAAACTATGTCCTGGCTTAGATCATCCATAACACAGTTTGATTTAACAGATTAACTATAAAAACAAGCATCCAATAATTTGAATTATGTTTTTCCACATAGAAAAAAGGCGACTCCGAAGAATCGCCATTGAAAGTACATCGAAGATAGTAATTTATTCAGCGTACATTTTCGAAGCTGCTGCCAACATGAAAATACCATCAGCAACACCACCAATTGTAGTTTCCATACACATGAAATCTTTGCGTTCATCGTAGAACACGCCAGCTTCAGTGTTGAACTTATGCGTACGTTCAGCGGTTACATCAAATCCAAAATAGTGCTTAAACTTTTCCCACGACTCACGGTCTCCAGGACCTTCAGAAATTGCCCCCAGTGGGAACTTATTTGCCTGAAGGTTGTAAATCTGTGAATAGGGATTATTAATCGTGTTCTTTCCATCGGGAATTGCCACAAAACTAATACCCCAGTTGTTTCCCCCAAGGAGATAATCGATCATAGTAGAAGCAAGCGCTGAATAGCGACGATCGCCGGTACGAATCTGATATTCAATTGCAGCAGCACCAACACCAATATAAGAATAGAGCCCACCCCACACATACTGCATTGGAATACCCCAAACATTTCCTTGGCGGCGAGAGTTCTCGCTAAATCCATCGAGATCCAGATAGATGTAGTTCCGCGAAATCGGGTAGGTATCCATAATATTCATATGAGCAGCCATGTTAACCGATTCCCAAGCTTTCCAACCAGCAGCGCGAGAAAGATCAGAATACTTAATTGCTTCCAGACGATACTTTTCTTCACCAGTCAATTTGAATAATTCACCAGCGGCAAGACAAAGGTTATCATTAACTGTTTCATCACCATAGAATGCATTTACTTCATCATTTAGCCACGCTGTTGCTTGTACGTCTTTCGAAGTAGCACGGCGATAGATCAACTTTGCTTTGTCTGCATAATATTTAGCGAGTTCCGTATCACCTTTGGCTCCATAAATCGAAGCACCAAGAGCGAGTGATGCTGCAGCATATCCCATTTGCGGAGCGGACAATGCCGAAAGAATAGGGCGTTTACCATCAAGCTCATCATTCTCAGGAAGACGATATCCAACGTTGTGGTCTTCGCTGTTCGCCACCATGATAATAAATTCGTTTGTATCTTTATCAGGCATACACTTCGCCAAGAAATCAAGACCCCATTTTGTTTCATCAAGAAGGTCGTTGTATTTCGTTGTTGAATAATCTTTCATTCCATCAAAAAGTTCAGGATTGATTTCATAAGAACGAAGCATATAGTACGCTGCATACCCGATAGTAAGAGAGAACTTAAGATAGTCTGCGGCATCGTGCCAACCACCAACACCATTTATCCGCTTACCGTTTCCATCGTCATGCCATGATCCATTATCAAATCCCTTGCGATGGTGAACTTCACATGATTTATCACCAAGGTGGCAAATGCCGTGATCAATCGCATCGGCAGAACCACAGCGTGCAGCCCTCATCCAGTGAATCGGAGCTTTTACCAACTCTTTATAAGGATCTTTTTTGATCGGGAACAGGGCAGGTTCAGCACCTGCGGTTGAAAATTCATAATCACCTTCAACTTTTACTGTTGTAAAATCAAGGATGTAGTTGAATCCAAGGGGAAGGTGATCACTCTGTTTTGAAATAGAATTTTCAAATGCACCTGATTCGATAACCATTCCCGTTGTTTTGTTGGTAAGTGTCCACTTCTGACCTTTGAGCTCAGTTTCAGACATAATAACCATTTTTTTATTTCTCGAAGGACTATACCCATAGAGGTTATAGCGAATATACACACCATCTTTAGCACCAGCATTACGGGACTTAGCTTTTCCCGAAACGGAAAATGCCAGTGCGAAAGTCATAATTAAAATCGCAATCTGTTTCATTTTCGGTCGCTCCTTTATTTCTTTCCAAACATTGTTGACGCGAGGGCAAGAAAGTAAATGTTATCTGCCGCGCCGTAAATCCAGCTATCCATTGTCATATAATCATCTTCATGATCGAGAAAAACAATTTTACTGGTATTAAATGGATAACAATAGTTCACACGGACATCATCCAAAATCCATTTACTTTCTCCATCATGACCTTCTTTGTCGCACGGCCCAAGAGCAACGGCACCTTCAGGGAAAAGTTTTTTCTGGAGTTTGTAGATTGGGAGATTAAAATTTTTCACAGAATTAGGAAGTTTAGGTGAAGCAGTAAAGCTCACGCCCCAATTATTCACCCCAAATCCATAATCAAGAACATTCAGCACAACATCTTCATATTTTTTTTCGCCAAACACAGATTCATACCGTGCAGCACCAATACCAACTCCAAGACCGATATAGAATCCGGAAAAAGCTGGTTCCATAGGGAATCCCCAAATGTTTTTGGAATCACGACCCATTTCTGCAAAATTATTTAGATCTTCAAGCAAAAAGCTTTTGGCAGGAGCAAAGGTTTTAGCGATAAGTGAGTGAGCCATCATGTTCTGCATGTTCCAACCAGCCCAATAGACAGCTTTCGCTTTCTTAGAAAACTCTTCCCCTTTAGTCAGATATTTCTCTTCACCAGTCAAACTATGAAGCTCCATCGCTCCCAACAGGAGATTATCATAACGGCTATCATCTTTAAACTGTTCATAATCTTTTTCAAGCCACACTGGCTCAAAATTGCCGGTAAGAGCTTTATCATAAATTTTCAGAGCCATATTTTTATAGCTCGCAGCATCAGAACTTCCCTGTTCATCAAAAATTTTAGCACCAAGAGCAAGTGCAGCGACCGTGAAACCCATATCTGTATGGGTAAAGGCAGAATAACACTCACGTTTCCCCTCAAAAAGATCTTCTTCAGGCAAGCGAGTCCCGTTATCAGAATCAAAACCGCCAACCTCAATAATAAAATCTTTATCATTCGGCATAACTTTCATAAGGTAAGAAAGTCCAAATTTCGCTTCATCAAGGACATCATTTAATGGTGATTTTGAATTTTTCTTTTCAAAAAGAGCGGGATTAGTTTCGTATGCTTTTAAGAGATAGTAAGTCGTATAGGCAATCGCAGATGTGAACTTTGCATAGTTCCCCGCTGCGTACCATCCACCTTGAAGATTAGCCGTTGCTCCATCGGCATCTTCAGTCCAATTATCCCACTCATTGCTTGTTTTATCAGCTTTGCGGAAAATCGTACACGAACTGTCGCCCATGTGCGCAGGAGCATGATCAACCGTTTCTGTCGAACCACTTCTCATTGCTCGTAAAAATCTGAGAGAGCTTGCTATGACATGTCCATAAGGATTCGAATCAACACGAATTTTCTTTTCGCCGGAACCGAGACGAAAGAGATATTCACCCGATCCATTAAGAGTGGAAAAATCGACACGATAATTGAATTTTGCTGTAGAAAAATCTTCGACTCCGGTTTTTGATGAACCAACAGTTCCATTTAAAACAGTTTTTCCACTTAAATCGGTAATTGTCCAATTCTGGCCAGTAATCTCTTCATCAGACATTACAATTAAATTTTTACGGGCATCCGGAAAATACCCTGCTTCATTCGCTCTTATATACTGTGCAGACAAAGCCGGCGTCGCACAGAGAGTAGAGACTGTTATCGAAGCAACGAGGGTTCTCATTCTCATGAGGACTCCTTTTCGAAAAAGTATAGGTTTGTTCACTCAATTTCTAATGTACCACATATTTGGGTATTTTGTTTTGCAAAAGGGCAAGATAATGCGTACAGAACTGTTTGATTGCCCCGCACTCCTCTTATGTCAAGTAATAAAAGAGAATCCTGCGTTCATAAAATACTATATTAGTAACGAAATACAGCACCTCGAAATGTTTTGACAGTACAGTTTTTTTCAACAACACAGAAGAGAGCAGAGGGAGTTTAGAACATGAAAAACGGTTTTAAAAGCTTTATTGTAAAACGGTATACGGCACTTGTTGTTATTGCAATCCTTATTGCAACAGCAATGATTGTTATTCTCAACAAACCAGCACTATCTCTAATACCTGCTACTGAAGCTACACGTTCAAAAATGTATCAAGTATCGACATTCGACGATGCTGCAGACAATGGCACATCAACAGTTTCAACACCTGTTGTCTCGGAAAAATCAATTCAGTACACCTGTAAGATAAGCAATGGAATCGAATACCCATATGCAGGACTATCTCTCTTTGCTCGTCCCAAATTAAGCAAAACCATCGATAGCTACCTAAATTTCAAAGGTTATACGCACATCGAAGTTGCCGGTAAAATCAAGGGGTTTAGCTCCACATTAATTTCCCTCAAAACATTTGTCAAAAATCTAACAAACGACAGTACATCACTTACTCGTCAACCGAATGAATACACAATCACTACTGGCGACTCTACTTTTAACAAAAAACTCAGCTTGTCAGAATTCCAAACACCGGCGTGGTGGTACTCTGCAAATAAAACCACCAAAGAGAAACTTGGCAATCCAGATTATTCACAAGTCATGGAAATTGTAGTTCAAAGTGGTGATGGTTCGCCTTTAGAGCAAGAAATAACAATCGAAATATGTGAAATAAAACTCACGAAAGATATTCGGCAGCAAGTGGCAGCAATCTTGGCTAGCTTACTTCTATTTTTAGGATCTATTTCAATAATTCGTTTTAGCAAAACACCCAAAGTTGATGAGAAAAATGACAAAATCATCATTTCATACGACCGAGTAGAAATCGAAGATGAGAATGATACTGATGTTCATAGAATCGTCGAATACATTGCATCTCACTATTCCAACCCCGATTTTTCTGTTGAACAACTGGCTAAAGGTGCGGGTGTATCAACATCTCGTATTCCGACATTGCTTAAAAAACAGTACTCTATGAATTTTAAGCAATATCTTAACACAATTCGAATCACAGAAGCAAAACGCCTTCTTCTTGAGACTGATCATCAAATAGTGACGATTGCTCACTCAGTGGGATACAACAACATTCCGCACTTCAACCGCACATTCAAGCAAGTAACAGATTTATCACCGAAACAGTACCGCGACAATCCCGAACAAGCTATAGACAATCTTCCCGGTTCGGGATCGAAATAACAATTAATTGAAGATGGTGTCAAACTGTGCCTATTTTATAGGTACATGTTTAAGATAGAATCCAATTTACCGGAGTTACGAAAATGTCTTTTACGTTACAGATGCTTATTTGGATTCCATTCATTTTAGTCGCATACTCATACCTCATCTACCCAATTCTAGTACATATCTTTGCTAAATGGTTTGAAAACAAACCTGAATTTTACGATGCAGAACTACCATCCGTCGGAATTCTTATTCCAGCCTACAATGAAGAAAGAGTCATTCGTCAAAAGATTGAAAATGCACTCGCGATAGATTACCCAAAAGAGAAACTTTCAGTCTGGGTAGGCTCTGACCAGTCAAATGATAGCACTGAAAAAATTGTTCGCGAAATGATGGCTATCGATAATCGAATTCATCTCTGGATTGCTCCTGACAGAGGAGGAAAAACACAGGTAGTAAATCGTCTTATTCAAGTTATTAATGCAGACTTAATTTTACTCACTGATGCTAACACAATCCACAGGCCAGATTGCCTGAGAAAAATGACGAACTATTTTTCTAATAATAATATCGGTGGCGTTGCCGGGAGAATTATCCATATCGCAAGTGAAAATGAACGGGAACTGTCTGAAGATATCTACCGCAACTACGAAGTAAATCAAAAAATAAATGAAAGTAAACTTCACAGCAGTATTTCTGCGTTTGGTGGATTTTACATGATTCGCAAAGCGGATTTCACCCCAATTCCTTTCAATTCATATTCTAACGATGATGTATTGATTCCTATGAACATTATCCGCTCTGGCAAAAGAATGATATTTGAACCGAATGCAATTTCTGAAGAAGATTTGACGTGTGATATTCAGACTGAATACAAGCGTCGCGTTCGCATCGGAGCAGGGAACTACCAATCGTTCACGTGGTTGCTCGACTTTCTCAATCCACTCAAAGGCTGGCCTTCGTTCTGTTATGTGTCCCACAAAGCAATTAGATGGTTTTCTGCGATCTTACTTCTAATAAGCTATGTATCGCTAGTAATATTTGCAATCATATACCCCAGAAGTTTCTATGGCATTGTCAGCATGCTCAGTACTGGTGGTATTGCACTTACATTGATAGGCTACCAAATTTTCTCCATCAAAAAACTGCGTCCAGCCTTTTACTTTTTAGTGATGAACATAGCACTCATACACGGATTCTTTAGATTTGCTAAGGGAATCAAATCAGCAGCGTGGTCACGAACAGACAGAGTCGATTCGGCGAAATAGCGCATTTTAGAGCACACCTCCCGTTTCATCTTAATTCTAAAGACAGTCAGAAACACCGTGCTTTTAACTGACTACTCCTCAAATGCGCTATTCATTCTCGCAAGAGCTTTTTGCCACTCTTTTGACGATCCTTTAAAACCTTTCAAATACTTTTGAAACTGCTCGTGAGTAATACCGCACAATTTCAAGAGTGAAACGTAGTTTTCATGGCGTTTCGTAGCACTCATGCCATAGGAATCGTTAATGACCATAACACCGGCGTACACTTTTTCGTAAGGAGTCAGATCAGCCTCAGTCACTTTCATTGCGACCTTGGAACTATCAGAATTGCCTGCATGAACTGCAATAGCAACCAATAACATAAATACAATCTTTTTCATTTCATCTCCTGAACTAGTAATCTCGGATCTACAGACTTGCCTTTTTTTCAATTTCATATAAGAGTTGAGGCCCCACACACCAACCGGATTCACCCACACGGCCAATAGTTTCACCTTTTTTTACCGCCATTCCTCTCACGCCCATAGTAACATCGAGATGCGAATAGGTTGTAACAACGCCATTGCCATGGCTGATTTTGATGAAATGCCCTTTTTGTGGATGAAATCCATACTCTTCAATAGTACCGGCAGCGGTCGCTCTGACAGATGTTCCTTTGGGAGCGGCAAAGACTATACCGGAATTTCTCATATTCGTTCCAGAGAAAGACTCAATCTCAGTTCCAAACTGAACCATCACGAGATAATCACCCGATGAGAGTGGCGAAATAGTTGGTAACTGATCCCAGAACTCTTTTGTGCCCCTAATTGCACAATTCTCTAAAAATCGTGCCAATGTATCGGTATAACTTTGAAGAAACGAAACTGACAAAGGTTCACTGGTTTCTTCTGGGTTTTCATATTTAGGAAGTGAAATTGTAGCAATTTGGCGAAGTTTACCGGCACGACTGGCAATTTCCTCACTATCCATTTTCGTTGTATCCAAATGAACACGAAGAGAGTGAAGAATTGAATCAAGTTGCCGATTCTCTTCGCTCAGTTAAACGAGCCGCTCTTTGCGAAAAATAAGTGGTACCGAATTTGAATTAATCCATAATGTTCCACCGACAACTATGAAAAATAACAAAAGGAAAAGAAGTATTATTGGTGCTATCGGTATCCGATAAAATT
>DYSA01000564.1 GCA_020726425.1 Fibrobacter succinogenes
CTAGTATCCAATACACAAAGAGATTCGAGGAAGAAATTACGCATGTGACGGCAATTCTTCCTGAACCAGCGAAGCATAAAAAATATGTATTGTAGTGATCAGTAACGGAGGATAAATCGAAATGGCAGGCAAACATCTCTCTCATTCCCCGTCATTGAAGCGAATGAGTCGCGAAAGTTCAGGATCACCGCGGATTTGAATGAACAATTGTAGCAATGAGACGAGGTTGCACAACGTACAGACCTAACGTGAACATCCGGTGAAAATATGCGTGAAAGATTCTCACTTCTGCTCGGTTTCTGAATCCTTCTCCCGGCAACGCATTTTCATTTCGAGCATTTCGCGACCGTGCTTGTGCCAATGATCGTGATGACTATTTTTGCAGTGACCCATTCCGCCCACGAGAATCCGCGACAACAAGAGAATTCCCACGGCCTGCCAGTAGGAAATCTCCTGAAGATTAAAGATATCCGTGATCGTGCTGTTCCAGAGAAACTGAACCAGTTTTCCAAACAGGAACGCGAAGAGCGCCACAATGGTCACGCCGGCAAAGAGCATTTTGACAATTTTCACCGGGCCTGCAGATTTGAGTTTTTCCATGTTACATTTCATTTGTAACCCTCCTGTTTTTCAAGAATCTTTTTTTACTTAGCCATGCCGCGCGACTTTCGAGACAGGAGCGTATTGATCGACTCATCCCACAAATCCGCCAGTTCTGCGAACGTATATCCTTCGATTTCAACAGCGACAATGTCCCGTTCATCTTCGGAAAGTTTTTCCATCGCCCGATAGAGATAATCCGCCGTCGATTTCGGTCCAGATCCGTTTCGGGATTGAACGAAAAAAAGGCAAGAAGATCGTTGAGCGTGATCTCCTCGCCAATTGATTCATCGAGCGAAACGACATCGCGTTTGCGCCGGAATGTGTCGATAATTCGGTTGCGCAAACCTCGATAGATGTACGCCGTGAAATCTTCGAGCGGTGAAGCAACGTTCAGTTTTTCCACCACCGAAGCGAGCACATCCTGAATCACATCTTCCGCTTCGCGATCGCCGCTGTCCCGAAGTCGTGATCGTACGAATCCAACCATTCGGTCATATTCTCGATGGATAAGATCGTACGCATCACTGATCACCACGGGTTAGCATGTTCCTTTGTGGCCCACAACAGCCATGATGAAGTTTAAGAAATTTTGCACCAACAAGAGAAACTGCACCGGTAACCACGCCTACTAAGAATGACTTTTTCATTTTGATTTTCCTTTTTTGTTACTCAAAAGTTCAGTTTGAAAACGCGCTACAGCTGCATCTCAATCCCGAAGACGCAGAAGATTTGGGAATTATTGCAGAATGCAGAAAAATGAAAATTCTTTTTTATCTTTCCATTTCAATGATCGTTATTCGAATAAAGAATCCGGCTGGGCAGTGGAAGAAACGATAGCTGTTGCATTGCGAGAAGAATCGGTGATTTTACAACAGAACACGGATTTCACTGCTATCTGAGTTTCAAATCGGGTTGCTTCGAAAAGATTGTTGTTTCCGGAAAATTCACTGCGGTGATTGTCAGGAAAACGATCGGGTATCAATTGAACTCAACGAAAAACACGTTTAAGAGTATCATTGAAATCGCCGTATACTGAAATTGTTCTATCGGCAACAGTTACACTATCTGAAAATACAGAAACGTGAATTAACCCTATTTGAGAATCAATATTTCTTCTCGTTAACGCATCTCTTTGTGAATTTCTCCAACTTTTTGAGTACATTATCGGTAACTACTCATGTGTTAGTGGGGGACAAAAACTCGCTTCAGCACTCGTTCCCAG
>DYSA01000003.1 GCA_020726425.1 Fibrobacter succinogenes
TTGAAGGGTACAACCTTTTGTGCAAGCTTGTTTCAGATGCTCATGCTCGTGGCGCCACTGTACTCATTAGTTCCCATCGACTCGATACAATATCTGAACTTTGCAGTTCCGTCGCATTTTTATCATCCCTGGGAATACGGAAAGTTTCACTGATAGATCGCGCTAATACCCATTGGGTCCTTCGCGGTCGGAATCTTTCTCTTGCTGTTGGTGCAATTTCTAATTGTGGTGGAACAGTGTTAAAAAGTGATACATCAGAACTGCATTTTAATGATATTTCAAAAGATCAAATGGAACAACTACTTCCAAAATGTATCAGTGAAGGTGCCATTATTTGGGAACTTTTTCTTTGCGATCCGGTGATGTCAGCCATGGAGCATCTAGATGTTCTTTGAAATACAGGAAATTTTCAAATTTGAACTTCGTGCCTTTTTAAAAAGTGGCGTATCATCATTGCTGTTACTGGTGATTACCTCGCTAATCTGGGGCGGTGTTATTGCAGGAAAAGTTGAAACAATTCAGTTTGCTGATTCGTGGCTTTGGGTGATTTTCTTTGCTCTAGTGGCGGGAGCGGCATTTAGTACTACGGTTTTTGTCCGCGAACGCCTCTCATCAACAATGGAAATCCTTCTTATTTCCGGAGTTGAACGCGCTTCGATATTGTGGGGAAAACTCATTTTTACAACAACATTTACGATTTTTACGGGCTTACTGGCATTTGCAATGGCGTGGATCTGTCGATCACTTATCTTACAACTGCCATTTTTTCTTCCTCGTGAACTTTTGCAAACTCTCACTCTATTTATTGCGTCTTCTTTTTGTGTAAGTAGTTCTTCAGCAATGCTTTCTTTGTCACTCGCGAATCCTCGGCTCGTTCAGTTTCTCAACTTTTTGATACTTACTGTTCTTTCAACCATTTTCGCTTTGATCTCTTCATTTTTCGATGTATCACTCTATCTTTTTGCACTCATTGAAATTATCTTTGGAATCCTTTTTAGCATTATTTCACAGTTCCAATTTTCACGGGAAACGATTATTCAGCCATTGGTATATTAATGAAATACGCGATTTTTATCTTACTTATTGCAATTGCACTATTTGCGGAAACTGCAGACCGCATTGTACCAACGTATGCGTTCAAAAAAAACGTGGCAGAAATGACCTATCTGATTGAAGTTAAAAATGATGATTCGACAATTCTGGATGTCCTTTTCGAGCCAAAGCACATACTGAAATATGCCGGAAGAACTAATCTTGTAATTAAACCTATTTCGGAAAAAAACAATCGAAATATTCTCGAATACAACTACAACTACCTCGTAGCCAAGCTTCTTGTGGAAATGAAACGCGAACGTTTTCCCGAGTTAAATAAGATCACATTTTCTATGATTCGATATAACAAAACGAGCCCCGTTATTCCACAAGTGCTCTCTATCGAAGGTTCATATCAGATTATTGAAAAAAATGGGCAAAAATTCATCAAGTATCATCAGCAGACTGTAATGAAAGAAGATATAAATAAAGTATATCAGATGTTAATGAAACGTGATGTGCGAAGATTCATCCGTGAAACCATCGCCTATCTCGATGCAACTTCAAAGAGTTCGCTGGCGGAACGTCAGAAATGAGATTTATTCATTGTAGTGATATACATTTGGGAAGACGCCCGAACAGCCGGCTTGGAATCTATTCGGACAAGCGGTATGATGATTATTTCAAAGTTTTTACGGAAATAATCAATACTGTTCTGAAAGAAAATGTCGATGCACTTTTAATTGCCGGTGATTTTTTTGATCGCAAAGAACTCTCTCCTGAAATCCTTGCACGCACAGAAGTAGAACTTCTTCGCCTTTTTAACGCCGATATTCCCGTAGTGGCAATCGAAGGTAATCACGACAATATCACACCGGGACGAGAACACGAAAGTTGGTTGCTCTATCTTCAACGTAAAGGATTGCTTCAAAGGCCATTCTGCACAGTCCGTCACAATGAAATCACTGATACAATTGCCTATGAATTCACCCCCGTGCGAGTATGTGGTGTTGATATTTTTGGTCTTGGATATCCAGGGGGAATGATTAAAGATACGGTGCAAGCATTTACTAACTATCTCGAAGAATCTGATCTAACTAATGTTATAGCGCTTGTTCACACTGCTCCTGCTGGCGGTGACTTTCTTCCTGGCGTTATTGCTCATGCAGACCTTCTCCCTTTGAAAGAGCGGGTTTCCTATCTTGCCTGTGGTCATTTTCATGGCTATTCTGTCTATCCCAAAGAAAATCCGTTTGTTTTCATTCCCGGTTCATCAGAATATTGGGATCTCGCTGAAAAAAATGGAACCAAAGGGATGATTCTTTTTGACACGGAGAGTTCAATACATCAATTTCTTCCTACCACACCACGTCGTAAACTCTTGATTTCACTTGAAGAACAAAAAGATTCAACACTCATCGAACAGCTCGACATGGCACTGAGTTCACATCAGATTACTGCCGGCGAAGATATCATCATGATTTCAATCAAAGCCAAACGTGGTTCGGGAATCGACTCAACAGAAATTCAACGGTATGTTGAAGAAAAATTTTCACCACTTCGCACGGAAATCCAAGTACACTATCTCGGTGCTTCATCGGCGACAAAACGGCGCGAAGAGGGTGAGAGTTTGGAAAGTGTGGAGCGTAGAATAATTGAGAATTGGGAAGGATTCGGGAGCGATACCGATGCGGTGCACCGAGCAATGAACGGAATGAAAGATCATTTGAGAACAGGCGATCGTGATCTCTTTCGATCCACCTTTGATGAACTTCTTAACTACATGATTTCTCAGGAGGAATCATGATCATCACTACTGTTGAATTGAAAAATTATCGCGTTCACGAATCTCGTGTCGTCGAGTTTGATCAAGGGATAAATCTTCTCATTGGACAAAATGGGGCAGGAAAATCTTCAATTCTCGAAGCAATTGGTTTTGCACTATTTGACAGTGATTTACGATCAAAAGGGAGTGATCGAGCAATCCGGTATGGTGCAAAAACTGCGACCATTATTGTGTGGTTTACCGCAAATGATGGCAATGAGTATCGCGTTGAACGACGAATCGGCACTTCTCCGCGATGGCATCTCTTTTTTGGTGATGAAAAAGCACCGCGGTATGATAGAAAGGATCAAATCCTCCCATTGATGCGCACTCTTAGTGGTATTCATCAGAATGAAAATCAGATTTTTACAACCGTCATCTGTGCGGTTCAAAATCGCTTTGTCGATATGTTTAACCTCACTGGACAACCTCGTTCAGACCTCTTCGACAAACTATTTGATACTGATATATATCGGAAATTGAACAACAGTTTTACTGGTGGCGATGATTCAATTGTCTCATTTTATAAGGAGCAACGAGATCGCTTAGAAGGACAGATCAGTTCATTGGAAGAGTTGGGAATCGATGAGAATGCGTTGCAGAATGAGATTTTCATGCAAAATGAAGAACTTATCGCTAAAAAGAACGAACGGATTGTAAAAGAAACAAATAAGAAAGAGATAGAAGAAAAGTATACTGCAGTTACTGAATCCTTGCGTCACTTGTCAACATTAGAACAAGAGGTACAGTATCTTCAAAAAGAGTTGACCAATCACTCTGCCACCTTAGAATTAACAAAATTGAAAATTGGCGAAGCTGAACTTTCTGCTAAAATTATTGTTGAAAATAGTCATAACTTTCAACTATATCAGGAACTTGCTCAAAAGCGAACCGCACTGGAAACGACACTCGCCGAAGAATCAAAGATACGCAAGAGTTTTGATGAAGCAACCAAAACCATCAGTTTGTGTGCTCTTGAAATTGAAAAATTTCGGGGGGAAATGAGCACGATCCAAGCACGGCGTGAAATCTCTTCAGATCAAAGGCTTCAGGCAGAACGGGATCTAGCACTTGTATCAGCCCAACTTATGGAAAAAGAAAATGATCTTGTGAGTATTCTGGAATTGGGTCGCCAGTCTGCACAGTTTGCAAAACAATACGATGAATTACTAGCATTGCTGACTAACTGTGAAGATTCGCAGACACAATATCGGAATAAAATAGAAGAACTTTCAATTGAAATATCTTCTGCAAAAGGCCTCGATGATAATCGTAAGGTATTGTTGCTTGAGATGGAAGATCTCGAAATACAAGAAAAACAGTTAAAACTGATTGAAGATCAGATTCGTCATAAGGAGATCTCGCTTTCAACATTACTGGATGCACAAAAAAGTATCGGAAATGGCCTATGTCCAATACTGAATGAAAGCTGTAAAAATGTTGTTGGAACAAATGGTACTTATGACTACTTTTTACGTAAGTCTGATGAAATACAGTCTTCTAAAGATATTCTAAAAAATCAACGAGATCAATATTTTGATTTAGTGAACAATATTCAACAGAACCGCACAAAGTTGGCAGAATTAAATGTGAAAATTCAATCAGCTAAAGATGCGGAAAATCAGGTCATGCTCCTTCAATCGAAAGTTGAACTGGAACTTGAAAGATTCGCTCACTATATTGCTTCAATGAAATTGATAGAACCGAATATCTCTGTTGAAAACAATCACAAACTCCATTTTAACAACCGGTTAACGGTATACCAGGAGGAGCGCGTCAGGCTTCTACAGGTGCACAAAGAATCCGAATCGGCACGAAATGAGTTGCGGAACAAGAAGCAATCACTTGAACAGACTATTCAAGCACTTACTGATTCTATCTCAAATTTTACTTTAAACTATGACAATTTGTCTCAACAAATACCACTTACTCTTGAAAAACAGCAACAAACTGAACTCCACCACCATCAGTTTGCTATGCTGTTAGCTCAGTTTGAACAAACTCATAATGAAATCGCAATAATAAGTGAATCTATGAGTTATGCTGAAGTAGGATATCAACTAGTATTGGAAAATCGCGAACTTGCCGGTCGAATTGAAGAGTTGCGCGCCAGTGAGCAGCATATAATGAAACTGCAGAGCGAGACGCAACAGCGTCACACTTTCATCTTAGGAGAACTTGGACGATATTCAAAAGAAATCCTTGTGAATGATCAGAAGAATATCGCGATTGATCAACAGATTGTTCGCTCTGCTATTACAGAGCTTAGTGAACGAATCACGCTTTTATCAGAGAGAATTCGTTACAATAATGAGACCATTCAAAAAGCTTATGCTCAAAGAAATAGAATTAAATTTCTTCAAAAAGATCTTGCAGTTTTCATTCGGAAACAAGAACTTACGGAGTTATTCCGAAAAAATGTAAACGATATGGGACGGTTTGTTGTCGCAGGCATTGTTGAAACCATTGCTTACGAAGCGACAGAACATTTCCGTCAATTCACCGGTCGCCCAGAAAAAATCAGTTGGATTGTTGAAGAACTTGATAAGTACGCCGTTTACCTTACTTTAGGTGAAGGAGAAAATCAATTTCGTCGAGATTTCTCAGTCCTTTCTGGGGGCGAACAAGTAGCGGTTGCGCTTTCGCTTCGTTCCGCGCTTGCACGAGAATTGTCCTCCGCCGATTTCGCGATATTTGATGAGCCTACTGTAAATCTCGATAGTGAAAGAAAAGTTGCTCTTGCAGAATCTCTGAAATCGATGGTCGGCATGCTTGGCCAAACAATTATTGTGACTCACGATGATTTGTTCCGTGAAATGGCGCAGAAAGTTATTGAATTATAATAAGAAGTTCTCAATACTCAGTATTCAGAAATTTTTACACGAATTGCTTATTGAATAAATCGTATTGATATCGGGTACACATAAGACTTTCCATCGCGAGCACTCATTGCTGCAATTATACACATTGCAATGTTATAGACAGTAATAAGAGGGACTAAGATAAAACCTGTCGGTAGAAAACTCAACGCCCCTGCAATAGAAAATCCTATCAGGATTGTTATTTGAAAGTTAAGAGCTTCACGACTTTGTTCTTCCACGAATGGCGATTTTCCTTTACTCCAATACCAGATGATTAATGCTCCAACAAATGTTGTGAAAATACCCAGTAAATGGCTCACCAAAGCATTGATTTTCTCTGAATTTGAAATGTCAGTCGGAACTATTTCATTGTTCATAATCGTATATCCTTTTTGAAACTAATCTCTTATGAAATTGAATTGCGTAGGTGATGATAGTTTTTCTGAAAAATAATATCCGTTCGCAGTGAATTTTTTAAGTTCTTCAATGCCAGAAAGCTTATGTATAATAATCCATCGCGCCATCAAGCCCCGCGCTTGCTTTGCAAACGACGATACTGATTTGGGCACTCCATTTTTCATTTCGCGGAAATCACACGTGATCACGGGAATAGAAAGTTGAGAAAAATCGATAGTCTTGGCGTATTCTCCTGATGCACAGTTAATTATGGCATTTAACTCACTGCGTTTACAATACATTTCGAGATATATCGTGATGCGATTTTTCCAAAATGTATACAAGTTTTTAGCTTCATAGGTCAGAACAGATAATCCCATTTCCAGTCGATATGGTGAAATCAATGAATTACAGTGAAGTACCCCATACATTCCTGAGAGAATTACGAGGTGGTTCTGGGCATATTCCAAATCACAAAATGATAGAGACATAGGATCAAGAGAAGTAAATGCGGGACCATTGTACACCGTTAATGCCTCTGATTGAACCGTATGTGTGCTAAAATTATGAAATTGTTACAATGTTTCTTTAGCCAATGAGTTCGATATTTTCATGGCAGAACCGATCTCATTTTCGGTTAATTTTGAAAAATGTGAAGACAAAGCGACTGCTTCATAAAAAAATGGTGGCTGCTGAGGTGTTAATAGTTTTCTTCCAAAGAACTGTTTTTTTGCAGGAGAGAGGAGCGCTAACATTTCTCTTTGCCTTTCGGAAGTATCGATATTCCTTTCCATTTTGGTGAAACAAAGAATAGAGCGGGAAGTAAAATCAGTGATTCCACGAGAAATAGAATGAAAAATAGCGGAATGAACACACCCCTATGGATTGGTATAATTCTTTTAAATTCAAGTATGTAAAGTAACCATGTCAAAATTCCACCGGCAATCGCTGTAATCGAAAGAAGAGTGTTCGCGTTATATGTGAGCGTAAAGAGCATTGCAACACCTTCAAAACCAAGAAGAAACACGATTGCTAAAATTTGTTTTGATTCCGATGCTCCACCTCTAAGCCAGCGAATCATTTGGTGAAGATACACCTTGGGAGAATCAACGGCATAGGTAAAGGCATGAGAATAAAAAGGTTCAACAGGTATTGGGATAACTTTAAATTTTTTAACAGCAGTCAAAAGTTTTTTATCTTCAACGATAGAATAACCCAAACCTTTTTGTCCACCGATTTGATCGTAGAGTGTTCGAGAAATTGCAATGTTATTCCCCATGCAGGAACTATCAAGTCCCGAACGAATAAAAATATGTGCCGTAGCAAAAAGAAAATCCAATTGCATCGATTGAATTTTTGCAAGTAAGCTCGAAGTAGAAATAATTGAAGTTCTTCCGAATACAAAGGGAGATTTTTCAACATCAAAATGATCGACCAACGATTGTAACCACAAAGGGGAAAAACTCATATCTGCGTCTGTGAAAACGATCATTTCATACTTCGAAGTCATAACACCCGTATCGATAGCGTTTTGTTTTGAAGTTAGACAAACTTTCCCAATGAAATTATTCACAACTCTACAGGAAAGATGAGGATACAAAGAGATTTCCGAATCAAGAATTTCCTGAAAATCATCGGTAGATCCATCATTAACTAGGATTATTTCATAAGGAATGTGTATTGATTGCCGTGCCAAAGAGGTGATTAGTTGTTTTAGATTGTGCGCTTCGTTGCGAAAGGGAATGACTACGGAAATGCCATTGGGTGCTTTCTTCGGTGAAATATTGACACTGGAAGAACGAAATCCCCGTACCATAAGCGCGAGGATAAAAATGAGATAGAGAGTTGCTGCAAGTAGTAACATTACTGTTTCAAGTAGGCTGGTTTAAATCGATCTTGAAGACCATCAGGTGAAGCGACAATTGCCCAACTGTCAAACTCAAAACCAAGACCAAGCGTTAATCGATTTCCACCCACGGGAGAGTTTCGATTTAATCCATTGTCCCATCGAAACTTAACAGCAAGTGGGTAGCTGTTAAATGCAATTGTTGAGAGACGCACTTCCGCACCGGCGTGGAACAACCAATCGTCAACAGATTTTTCTTTCAGAGCCGATCCGCTATTGGCTACACAAACGCCACCACCATTGACTGCTCCAAACAGTTTATCAAGGTAAATAAACCCAATTTTTTTGTCGATTTCACCTTTGAAAAGAGGAAACCGATAGGATCCATTAATTCCAATTATTGCCTTTCCCCCTGCGATAATCGAATCATTTGCAATGTAAACCGTATCGACCTTATCAAAATCAGACTTGTCTGAGTGTAGTAAATAGCGTGTTGAATCTGCTTGATAGTAGTAAGCATATCCCGGAACTTGAACAGCGGGAAGATACAAACCGGGGAATTTTGCACTATTTAAAACAGATTCAATCAGATACGAACCAGAAATACCCCACTCAAAATCAATCTTAGGATTGAGATATGATGATCGGGCATTTTTTATGATACCCTTGATCAGATGATATTTGAAATTATCATAGTTTTCTTTGATACGTCCATCTTCGACAACAATTGGTTCATCCGGATTGACAAATTTCGCAATATCATATTCATATTGTGCCTTAGCAACAAAACGATGAGGTGAGATTGCATGGTTGCGAGTAAAGTCTTCTTTAGAATGAGATGCCACCAAACCATTTCTGTACGATACGGATGGATCATAGTTGAGATAGAGTTCATTTCCAGAACCAATATTGATCTGAACTTTGTACCGAAAAAGTGATGTATAGTAATCAAGGTCTATTGGTCCAATCGGATAGCTGATTTGCAGGTCAGCCATAGTTGGTTGAATTGAATAGTTTGTAAACTCTAGTGTGTCATAACCATAGGAGTTATGAACAAATTTGCTCGTCGAAGGAATATTGCGAGTGAACCATGAAAGTTGCAAATCAAACGGAAAAACTTGCGTTGCTCCTAATACACCCATGTCAGTGGCGAATCGCTTAGAAGCCGATTTGTCTTTTCGTATTTCACTGAACTGATTAAAATATGATTCAGTTAAAAAGAAAAATAGCAACTGATTTCCGCGTTCTGTCCAAAATAATGGATCCATAACTCCAGCAATTGCTCCATATTTAGTACTTCGGACCCCTTCGAATGCATTGTCATCTTTTGAAAGCAACTCTTCAGAAATTATAGTGGGGATAATCATTGCTTTGCGTGGAAATCGGCTATACTTTGATGGAATTCCACCAACCAGTTCTGTTTTGGGGGAGTATCCAGAACGAATACTAATTTTGGCTATTTCACTGGAGAGTGGATAGACTGAATCTTGTAATTCAATAGCATAGCCATCTGCGGTATATGCAGAGTAGAGCAATCGTGATTCGTCATTAGAAATGTCCGGAGTAAATGCTCCTCCAACGACATTAGTAACTTTTTCAACGGTGTTAGTAGCAAAATTAAGTCTGAAAATATTGAACACATAATGTTCTTTATTCGATGAATAATAGAGATTTTTTGAATCAGAAGAAAAACGAGGATCGCGAGAGTCGGCGATGGTATCCTCGATTGTGTACATGGTTGAATCTGTAAGATCATACCAGCCAATTTTTCGGTTATTTCTGTCGAGATATCCCAGAGCTATTTTTGAGCCATCATTAGACCAATCAAGAGAATAGATTGAGTGAATCGCCAACGTATCATTCAATGGATTTGGGTAAATTGGTTTCAAATCGCTTCCATCGGCATTTGAAAAATAGAGCGAAGCGCGATCCTGTTCTTGATGCACCGACGCAATTTGTTTGCCATCAGGAGAGTAGACCGCATAAAGAAGGTTTGCCATTTCAGAAAGGCGAGTCCGCTCACTTTTTCGATATTTTACTTTTTCAACAGTATCGGATGGAAGGGGATAGGTGTACATATCCCACTTCTTTTTACCATTTCGGTTAAAATATTTCCCATTGATAGGTGCGCTTGGAATTGTGTAGAGAACTTCCGCGCTGTCGGGGTTAAGAGCATAAAAACCATGGATAGCAGATACTTCTTCGCGGAAAGAGAGAGAGTCTGCTACCGTGTCTAAAAGATTGTAACTGTAGAGAAACATCCGAGGATGTTCTTTTTCTTCATTTGAAAGAAAGAATATTTTCTTCTCATTATTACTAAATTTTGGCCAAAAATTGTTGTATCCATTTTTGTTAATCACTTGTGAAACAGTGGTATCACCAAGTTGAGAAAGTTGTGTAGTATATTCTCTTTTAAGGTGTTGTGACCATTCGGTATAAAGTTCTCTCCCAGAAATGCCAAGAACTCGTTTAATAGCATTATCAAATACGAGTCTTCCAAACCGAGAAGATTCTTTACAAATCGCAATGACTTTGTCGTATCCATAGGTTTCAGAAATGTATTTAACTAATGAAAAACCATGATTATAGGTCTTTTCGTAATTATCGAATCGACCATTAAATACAGAAATCTGATCCCATGTCTGCAACTTATCGTTGAGAACTAGCTGGCGGAATATCATATCGCGATGAGAATCCCACGAGTCTCCGTGTTGCATAGTACTTTCATACTGAGCAATTCCTTCAAAAAACCACGGAGGAAGTATTTCTGACGGATATATATAGAGAAGTTCGGTCTTTTTCTGAGTGTTTGCGTGTTGAAACGATCCCGCTTGAATATAGGGCATCCAAGAAGGCATTTTAAAACTAGTCGATATCGAAACAATATGTGCGTATTCATGGGCAACTACATTTTCTAACCAATTGGGGCTTCCGCGAAGATTCCAGTCAAAATCGTGAACCCAAATTCCAATTGTATTCTGAATCGCTAAAGCCCAACCGTTACTGATGTACTCATCTGATACAATAACCTCTGTTTTATTAGGAAGAGTTAGTCCATACTTGTAGCGATAGTTAGAGTAAAGATTTTCACATATAGTAGCAATTTCTCGAGCCTGCCGTTCAAGATTTTCTTCATAATGAACCTGAAAGTGATCTGTTTCAATGGTTTTATTTTTTTCAACGAAAATTCGTTTAAATTTTTGAGCGACTAATGCTTCAGACTCTTTTGCTTCTAAAGTAGAAAACAGTAAAGTGAGAAACACGAGTATCAATGTATGCAATTTGCTCATTTAATTTGCCCCCGCAGAACGGCCATTTTCCAGAATTTAATGTCGGTTGACGACGGGAACGTAACTTCGAGTCGACAGGTATAAGGTGCTGATCCCATGAGTGATAAATCTTTGAAGAGATACTCATTAATGCCTCTCTCAGACGGAACAGCTTCTTCAAAAATGAGGCGTCCTTCCGCTGTATAAATCGACAATCGTGAAGAAGTTGCTTTTTGTCCGAGTTTATATCTGAAAGAGAGTCGAGCGCTGTTGTCCGTGATCCGAAGTGGATTAGGATAGGTATAGAAATTTGAGATAGAAGCGGAACCTTCACCTGAAACAGGAACACCTGTCAGTGAGAATGTTCTTGCGGGGTTTCCTCCTGCCATACTCCAGATCGTCTTTTTTATCAGTGACGTACCGATTTTCCACGAGTGGAGATAGCCGTTATCAGAAAATGCGAACAATGAGGTTTCACCAGTTTCCGAAGTTATTGCAACAGGAGACGTATATACGGGGCTACCCATTGTCAAAGGCCAAGGAGAGAATGATTTCTTTCCTGCAGAAAATGTTTGCAAAAGAGTATCTGGTCTTTTTCCATCACTGCCACGTGCATCAATCATCCCACCTGGCATTATATATGGAACAATCATTGAATCATTCTGTTTGAGAATAGTGTCGTAGAGATTTAAAGAGTCTAATTCATTAAGACTATCTGAATATCCATCGGAAGTATTGAAATATGCAACATATTTACCGGGATGTTTCTTATCCACACCCGTTGAAATAACCTTTGATATTTCATAGGTAAGTCTATTTCCTGTTGGAGTAGCAAACAGTGTCAGTACTTGTCCTTTAGAATCAGTGCATGTGATAGGAGATGTAACAACAGATCGACGCATACGCCAATTGTTGCGATCCATCAGCGCGGGCCATCCGGGAATCATAATCCCTCGGTGATTGAACACGTAGATCCCATTGCTTCCTGGTATAATAATTTCAATTGTTCCATCTCCATCGATATCAGATAGTGATGGAAATGCACCATTTTTCGGAAGTTTATCACGACCTGTACCTTCGTGAAATATCCCGGACCAATCATTAGCAAAAAGAGTAAAGGCTGTTTGTGGGTGCGGTTTCAGTGTCCCATTTTGAGGATCATATTGACAAAGAAAGAGTCCTTGGCGCGAATCGGTAACCGCAATCTCAACAGTTCCATCTCCATTGAGATCACCGGAAACAATTGAAAATGGAGGATAGAGTTGAACATTAGATTCTTTTGAAAGTGAAAGAGGAACTGATGGCTTTTTGCCATTGAACACATAGAGATTTCCAGTAAAAGTGACTGCACTGAGGACACTTCCGGTAAATGAAAATGCTTGCACAGATCCGCTATCTGAAAGCAACACAACGGTATCGATGGTTGATTTTGAGCCAAAGAGTATCGAGCCATTACTGCCACCGACAACCCAGTTGGCCCCTGTTAATCCGCAGATTGGTGATGTTAGCGTGTGTTTTGTATCAATTTCAATTTTTGAAATACCAGTTCCCGCTGCAATTGAATTGTACCGGTAAATAATCCCTGTTTTTGTAGGAATAAATAAAGATTTATCACAATAAGTAGGGAACGTGTACACGGTACTCAAAGAGTCAGAAAAATAGAGAGTGTCAAAAAGCGTATCTGAAATCCCCTTAACAACTGTTGGACGCATGGTTGGAACAATTGAATATTTAGATGAATCAGGGAAGATTACACCATCTTGACTCATAATGGTAAGCCTACCAAGAGAGTCGAGTACTATGAGCTGAGGTTCATTTACTCCAGCTATATCACCCATCAAGAGATCAAATGGGGCTGCTACGGAAACTCTTCGAGGTCCGTTTCCTGAAATTTCAACAGAGTATGCTGATGTTGGTTTTACCGAAAAGGAAAGTGATGTATCTACATAATTATAAATAAAGTAGTCATGAAATTTATTTGTTTCATCGTTGCTTCGTTGAAGTCGATATTTTTCGCGAGTTGGTGAAGAACTAGAATCAAAGAACATTTCAAGAAAACTGTTCCCGCCATCATTTGCAAGAGTGGATGGAGAGTTGACTGGAGTCATTTCATTGTGAACAGCTCGATCCGCGGTTTTGCGAGATTCCGTGCGATGTGGAAACAGATCATCGGCTGTTCCATTTCCGTACGAAGTTCCTAATACGGATTGATATTTTGCACCAATATCAACCACGCCATCAGCTTCTTCAAGAGAAACACCGCGCATATTTGGATCACTATTGAGGAAATTATAGCGCAATCGATTTGAAATCAGTGATTCATCGATATGCCATACCGCAAATCCTGATCCCGCAATACCAATATCTTGAGATTTTACTTGTTGAACGACTTTTCTTCGGTCCGTAGGAGTAATAACGGCCTTTGACAGATTTACCGAATTATCATTCTGGATATAGACAATCCCATCGGTTGTGTCATAGTTAAATAGCAATGAATCTTTAGTGAGATTTCTTTGGCGATTTTCAACTAACCAATATTCGTGGCTGTTGATGGGAACTAACGCCATGGTAGAACCACTCAATTGACCAACCGCATTTAAGGCAATCGGTGCATCATTCTGAGCGATAATTGGAGTGTCCCATCCCATGAATAATCGCGTCCATGCTGAAGGATTTGGAGGTATAAATCCGCTGGCCGCAGAATAACCTTCAAAATCCATTATCCCAAACCGACCAATTCCAGTAACTCCTTCGACCCGTGAATAAAGATCAGGTATTCCGATCTGTCGAGCGAATTGATTAACCAAAATACCGTGCGTTCCGTAATTCAGTGAGTCCTGATTAGAAGTTTCTGAAATCATCATTACTTCAGAAATGACCCCTTTTTTCCCTCCATAGCCAATGAAAGACATGCCAATCCGGCCATTGATAGAATCGAGTTTTTCGCCAAAGATATTGTTTCCAGGACGACTAAAGTATGAAAACTGATCTTCGGTTATAAAGTTATCCGTCAAATCAGATGGTGAGTCACCATTGCGATCGGTGAGTTTTGATGCACCGGCATGAATCAAAAGGATAACCGCTTTTGTTACGGGATTTCCTGTAGAATCAACTTCCCAAAGTGTTCCTGTTGAATCCATTGAAATTTTCCCAAATGGATGCCCCAGTGTGCTATTAGCAGAAGTATCCGCATTTGAATATGATAATGCATCTCGAATAAACTCCATCATCAGGCGATTAACACGGAGATTGTAATCGGTGTACGTCTCTTTATCCCCTTTATTACCAGGAGAATAGAGAGCCATTTTGCGCGGTAGAACATACGCACTATTTTCCGAAGAGCCATAGGGGAAAATTTCATAAGGAACTGATAGATTACCTTTTGAAACGGTATTATAATACGAGATAAGATAATCTAACTGATGGGAAAAATAAACCGAGTCATGTGGAAGGAGGTCGAAAGAATATCCACCCTTGGTATACCATTCACGCTCTTTTTGATCTTTAAATGTGTAATTTGTGTCATTGGTTTGCCAGATCCCAAAACGCCCATTCCCTGTTGTATTCTGATCCTTATCAGCTTGAAAGGCAACGCGAATGGCGATAACTTTAACCGTATCCTTTTGAGCTTGACGTCCAACATACAGATACGAATAAGGTGTAGATCCTAATGATCGAGTCGCCCGCAATAGATCAAATCGCGAGTGGCCATGATTTGTTACTTGTGTGGGATCTGATGCAAAAATCAGGACTGAACTACAAATGGCAGTAACTGGAACCAAGCGATTCAGTTTCATCGCGACCTCTTATCGAGCATAAGTAATGGAGAATCTGATCTGGTTATTTCGAATGTCATTTTCACCGAGGGCGAAAATCATACCAAAATCAACTTTTACAACACTTGCTTTTACCCCCATGCCGAAGGTCATTTCCTTGCGCGACCCAGCTTCATCGTGCATATAACCAAGTCGTGCAGAAAGAAGTTGAGCATACGTAAATTCAAGTCCCGTATGAACAAGAACTTTTTGGAATTCGTCTTTAACTGATTCGTCTGGATCATTAAAAAGATCTTTACCGATCGCGGTATAGAAAGGAACAGGAGTCCCATCTTTTTCAACAAACACAATTTCGCGATCGAGATCTAAGGCGAGCAAAAGTTCGACAGCAGGTGTTTTAATTGGGGTGTACGAAGTACCTAATCTCACTGTAAATGGGATAGGATCAGAAGATTGCTGTTCTCCATAATTTACTCCCGGTCCCATATTGAGCATTGAGAACCCAAGTGATAGATTTTTTACAAAGAGATTTGTCTTCAAAAGTCCCGCATCAACAGCAACTGATGTTGCCTTTGAGTCTTCAGATAGACGACTATACGCATATTTTAAGCTCAGTCCTAAAGAAAATGTTGGTTTAATCGCAAGACCATAAGAAAGTCCACCGACAAATTCAAATGAACTTTTGTTATCATCACTCAAAACACCATTGAAATCATAATCAGGGACTTCACCAAAGTATAAATAGTTTGTTTGAACACCAATCGTCCCAAACTCACCGAGAGGAATGACACCAGCTACAGCGGCGTGCCAAATGTCGTCAATTCCGAGACTCGGAAGAAGTTGTTCAAAGAAACCTGTCGCTTGAATTTCACCACTTTTATATTGACTTACACCTTCATTAGTAGCTAACCACATATCTTTTCCGAATGAAATAGCCTGATTGATCTCTGAGCTAGGCAGCCCATTTTTCGCGTGATACACTTTCCATTCCGGTGATTGACCATCGCGTTCTATCATTTCAACAGCACCTTTATCAGTAGCAATCCAGTAAGATCCGCCTTTTGATTCTGATATGCTGTTGATTTTACTTCCTTTAAACTGGTATTTTGCCCATTTTTTCCCATCAAAGACGGCTACGTTTGCTTCTGAACCGACCCAGAGGCGATCTTTTGTATCGGTGAAAAGAGATGTTATTGTTCCCGAAACAGCGAGTTCATCAAACGCTATAGAACTAAATGAGCCGCCACTTTTTCCTTTAAAAAGGCCTGATTTAGTGGCAAGAAAAATTGAACCGTCACTTTTTTGAGTAACTGCAGTCACTGATTCTTTGAAATCTTTATCAACAATTTTGAAAATACCATTAGAATATTCTGTTAAACCTTGTGATGTACCGATTAACAGAGAGTTTTCATTTGGAGCGATAACTGAAAGTATTGTGTCGGAACTTAAACCATCTTGAGTAGAGTACTGCTTCCATGCTCCATCATATTTCCAAAGTCCTTGACCCTTGGTCGTTGCCCACACTCTTCCGGAGAAATCAGCAAATAATGATGTTGCATTAGTTCCAATTCCCAGATTAAAAGGAATTTTAAGTTCAAGCATCTCTTTGAATTCTGATGGTTTATCAACGATTTCAAGGATTTTTGCAGCGAGTTCGCTATTGGATTTAGAGTCACTATACTCGAAAATATGACCGAGAATATCGGTTTCATTGCGTTGACTAACAGGTATAAACGCGAGTAATGTAGAAAGAGAATCGAGTTTATCAGCCGGCGTTCCACCATTTTTAAGTAGTTCGCGAATTTCTGATTTAGTTTTTGTTCCAATTCCATTATACCGCTGTAAAGAATTTTGAGATGCTTCTACTTCCTCATATTTTTTTAGATCGAGATATTTTTCAGAAATATCGCGAATCGTTTCACTCGTGTCGATCAAATGAATTGAATATGGAACCCAAGTAGATCCATTGAATTTGTAAATTTCACCGTTGTCGCGGAGAGCCCAGACAAACTCTTTATCTGAAAGTGCTCTGTTTGGCTTAGCGGTAATGGAAATAAAGTGGTAGGTTTCAGACTCTTTGTTCATCATGTGAATCCATGATTTAGCCAGAGGTGATTGACCGAGACCTGCAGGGTTATAGAATAGCGCTTCGGCATTGTTTGCAATACCCGTAAAAGTTTCACCCATTCCCAATGAACGAGCTCCCCACGGAAAGACATACGTTGGAATAGCTGACTGTCCAATTTTTGGTTTTGCAGAGAGTGACATCGCGGCTAGTAATACCAAAGATGTGCTCATTATTAGTGCTTTTCTACGCTGCATTAGAATCCTCCTGGTACGATATACAATCGTTCAAAAATAGATATGTGCAATCAAAAAAGGTGTTTTGCCTTGAGTTACGGGGTCATGAACATGGGAATACGAATAACATCATAAAATGATATAAAAATAAATAGTAAAAGAAATAATGCCGTAAATGTACTAGCTAAAACTTGATGTACTTTTTCAGGGACAGGTTTTCTAATGATAAATTCAACCAGAAGAAGCGCAAGAATCCCTCCATCAGTGATTACCAAAGGCATAAGGTTTAGAACACCAAGATTCACACTTATTAATGCCATAAAGTTCAAAAGTGCAGCAATTCCTGCCTGAGCGGCGGTGCCGGAAATCATAATAATTGATATCGGGCCTGAAAGATGGCCAACTTGAACTTCACCAGAAAACAACTTTCCGAAGACATCGAAAATCATGAAGAAGTACTTTTTCCATGTATCTACAGATTTTTCAATAGAATCGGAGAATGGTAATTTTCGTATATACTGTTCTGTACGAGGTCCGATGCCTGCGATATAACGACCTTTGGGAAGCGAATCATTTTCAGATTCCTTTTTTCCCCATTTTTTCTTAGGAGTTTCTAATGGTGTAAATTTTGGAGAAACGACAACTGATTTTTCCGTTCCATTTTTAATTATCATTGTCACAGAATTTGATTCTGGTGTACATAATTTTTCAATTGAAGGAGAAATGTCGTACCAACTGACTATAGGTAATCCACTGATAGAAATGATGGTATCACCTTCGACAAGACCTGCATTTTTCGCAGGAGAATCAGGCCCGATCGAACCGATCACCGCAGGAAGCAGCGGGAGGAGTCCATGATCAAATTCGTCGATCTTATTGGGATCGGGAATGGATATTTTAAATGTTACACTATCCTTTTTTCCATTTCTGACAAAGAGTATAGCATGAGAACTGCTCAAATCTTTTAACGCAAGATCAAGATCTTGCCAATTGGAAACCACTTCTCCATTAATAGATATGACCGAGTCGCCAGCCTGCAGGTAACCGTCAGCTGCAGAGTGTGGTGTGATAAATCCAATATTCGTATGATCCAAATATGTCGCATTGGGAACACCGTGTAAATACATGATTACAAGAAAAATAAATGCCGTTACGAGATTCACCAGAGGTCCCGAAACAGCAACAAAAGCACGTTGCCAAATGGGACGACTATTAAAACCATCTGCGGTGGTTTTTCCCGGCTCATCACCTTCCATTTGTACAAATCCACCAAAGAGAATCGGAGCTATTTGGTATTCTGTTTCACCAATTTTTTTTGAGATAATTGGTTTACCGAATCCAATAGAAAACTTGAGAACTGGAATTTTGACCAGTTTTGCTGCAATAAAATGCCCTAATTCATGTAGCAGCACGAGAAAACTTAGAACTAAAATACCAAGCAAAACCTGAATCATAAAAAGTCCTTTATTGTGTTAACGACCATATTTTTCACGTACTAATGAACGTGTTTCGCGATCGACAGAAATAATTTGTTCAAGAGAGAGTGCATCCTGGCGAGTGTGAAGTTCACAAGCCTCGGAAACAATTTTAGCAATATCAACATAGGCAATTTTTCTATTTAAAAATAGTTCCACGGCGATTTCATTTGAAGCATTCAGCACTGCAGGAACTGTTCCACCTGCTCTTCCTGCTTCGATGCAGAGGTTCAAACAAGGAAAACGGTTGTAATCAGGTTCGAAAAATGTGAGTGAACCCAAAGTGGCTAGGTCAAGTCGTGGCGAAGTTATAGGAAGTCTTTTTGGATAGGTAAGTGCATACTGAATCGGAAGTTCCATGTCAGGAAGTCCGCACTGAGCCATTACCGCACCATCTGTAAACGTAACCATTGAGTGGATTATTGATTGTGGATGCACAACAACCTTGAGCTGATCAAAACTGATATCAAAAAGATGATGAGCTTCAATAAGTTCAAATCCTTTGTTCATAAGCGTTGAAGAATCAATCGTGATTTTGGGTCCCATTGCCCATGTTGGGTGCTTAAGAGCAGTTTCTACAGAGATTTTGGAAAACTGATCCGAAGGAAGTTCGCGGAATGGCCCACCAGAAGCGGTAACGGTCATAGATTCAATTGTTTTTGATTCTTCGCCATTAAGGCACTGTAATATTGCACTGTGTTCACTGTCGATCGGAAGAAGTGTACCACCAAACTCTTTCATAACTCGAGCGATAACTTCGCCACCAACTACCAAACTCTCTTTATTCGCAAGTGCTACTTTTTTTCCGCGTTTAAGAGCCGCCACGGTTGGGGCGAATCCAACTGAACCAACCAACGCATTAACGAGAACATCGTAGTCCAACTCTTCTGCCATCTGGAGAAGTCCTTCATCACCTTTATACAAGGTAACAGATGAATATTGGTCTCGTGGAAACTGATTGTAAGCATCGTCAGTACCAACGGATATATGGGAAACGCTGAACTCATTAATTTGATTCAGCGCTGATTCTATTCGACGATTTACTGAAATTCCTACAAGTGAAAACTGATCTCTATATCGACGAATACAATTTTCAGTGCTTGTGCCAATTGATCCTGTAGAACCTAAAAGAAGAATTTTAATCATTTTTATTTAACCTGATTGAAAAGTAAAACAACAATCTGAACAACTGGAACTGCAAAGAATACTGAATCAAATCGATCAAGTATTCCTCCATGGCCAGGAATCAACTGTGAAGCATCTTTAACATTGAAATATCGTTTCATTGATGATACCAGAAGGTCGCCAAC
Source organism: Fibrobacter succinogenes (assembly GCA_020726425.1). Taxonomy (GTDB): domain Bacteria; phylum Fibrobacterota; class Chitinivibrionia; order Chitinivibrionales; family Chitinivibrionaceae; genus JAIFMU01. Next base: position 20,092 of record DYSA01000003.1, read on the forward strand.
TTGTGCTGCTATTCCGATCATAAGTCCAAGGATAACACCGAAAAAGATGGGAACCCCATCTTTTCCAAATACAGCAATACCGATTGTCATTGTAAGAACCGAAGCTATTAAACCACCAAGCGATCCTTCGACGGTTTTCTTTGGCGACAACGTACTAAAATGATGTTTTCCAAATAAAGATCCTGTGAAGTATGCCATGGTATCGCTCATAAACACCGAAGCGAACACAAAAACATACCCAATATTTGACAACCATCCACCGTCTGGAAAAGACCATTTCCAAAGTGAAGTAAACGATGGTTCGGTTATTTCAAAAAGTCCCGTTCCCGCGAGATATAAAAAAATCGTTCCGCTAAACATGAGACTAGCCCTTTTCCACCTTCCAGTTCCTTTACCTACGAAAAATGCTTCTGCAGCGACAAGAACTAACAGTAAAAAAAGCAAGGCTTTAAAAGGAAGGATTTTACCCGGAATAAGAGATGAGATAAGTGCTGGAATAATCCAAAGAAATGATAAATTAAATCGATTCTTTTCATACTCATGTGAAAGCATATTGTTATACTCTTTAAGCGCCAAGAGAATCAACGAAACATTAAGAATATGTACGGGGTAAAAGGGGAGTACGCCGTCAATATGAAGCAGCGAAGCTATGTTGAACGTTGAATTAACAACAACCCAACTCAATGGAATTGACCAAAGTGCAAAGAGTGCTCTAATACCAAGATCTTTTAATTTCATCTACTCTGTTAGCACTTTCCCGAAACGACGTTCGCGATTGTAGTAATCATCCAAGGCTTTAACTAGCTCAGCCTCATTAAAATCGGGCCAAAGTGTTTCAGTGAAATAAAATTCAGAATATGCTGATTGCCATAAGAGGAAATTGCTAAGTCGCTGTTCACCACCGGTGCGAATAATCAGTTCAGGTTCATGGGCTTGAGGATTATAGAGTAAACCAGCAAACATTTTTTCTGTCAACATATCAGGAGTACATAGACCTTTTGCACACTGATCGGCAAATTTACGAGCTGCCACAAGTATTTCTTCTCTGCCACTATAGCTGAGGGCCAATTGTAAAACCATCCCAGTATTGTTCGCGGTATCATTCATTGCATTATCAACGACTGTTCTTACTTTTTCAGGAAGTAAAGAAAGATCCCCAAGAGCAAGAACTCTCACATTTCTTTCATTAAGCGTTCGTATCTCTTTCTTTATGAATTCAACAAGAAGCTTCATCAGAAGAGACACTTCCGTTTTTGGTCGGTTCCAGTTTTCTAAAGAGAATACATAGAGAGTCAAAGTAGAGATGTGGTGTTTGATTGCAGCATCTATTATCTGTCGACTGGTGGTTGCACCATGAGTATGTCCAACAGGTCGCAAAAAACCTTTATTCCGGGCCCATCGACCATTGCCATCCATGATTATTCCGACATGTTTAAGCGGAGTTCGGCTCATAAGTGGCTCACAATTTTGTTTTTGTGGTCTACAAGTACGACTTGTGCATCGATTGTTTGTTCTGCCAGTTCGTACCCCATTATAATAACTTCCTCACCTTTTTTGATGAGATGAGCTGCGGCACCGTTCATGCAAACAGTACCACTTCCCGGTTCACCAGCAATAACATAGGTTTCAAGACGTGAACCGGAAGTATTACTTACTACGGTGACTTTTTCACCGGGAAGTAAACCGACAGCATCAATAAGTGTAGAGTCAATCGTTATACTTCCGATGTACTCAAGATCAGATTGGGTCACAGTAGCTTTATGAATTTTCGATCTCAAAAACCAACGCATCTCTATTAACACTTCCTTGTTAGGGCAAACAGAGCGGTAATATATATAGAGACACGAACTTTAGAGCTGAATTTATCAGGCTGTGTGTATGGCTTGACGGAATTGATAAACGGGTAAGCTTGTTCTAAATTGATCGGCAATATCGGTATCCAGATCTTTAGAAAGAATCATTTCTTGGTTTTCTGATCCCTCCGCAAGAATTTCACCATAGGGCGAAATTATCAATGAACATCCTCCAAAATGAATTGAATCATCGCAACCAACTCGGTTTGAGGCTATCACAAAACACTGATTTTCAATCGCCCGAGCAACAAGAAGTTGTTTCCACTGTACAATCCTTGAAAGTGGCCAAGCAGCAGCGACTAATTGGATTGTAGGTGAAAGCGTGGGGTAGAAAAAAAGTTCTGGAAATCGGAGGTCAAAGCAGATATGCACTCCAATAGCGCAATTATCCAAGTAGATCAAAGAATTTTCAGAACCTGAAGAGAAAAAGTTGGCTTCGGCACCAAAAAGAATACGCTTTCTATATGCAGATTTGAACAGGCCATTTGGTTGGACGACAAAGAGTGAGTTATACTTCTCTTGGGGTGAATCAACTTCACATCCTCCCAAAACGAGTACAATATTAAGATTTGATGAGATCTCCTGCAACTCATCACAAAATTGATTCCACGGAGATTCCTTTATATCTTCATATTCCGATAGTCTGTATCCCAAATCGACTAACTCGGGGAATACAATAAGCTTACAACCATTTTCGTGTGCGATTTTAGCAAACTTAGATATTATGTCAAGATTAAGTGCCGTTGTTTTTTCGGCATTAATCTGAGCAACTGCAATGGTTTGTATCATTCAGACTCGCTATTTTCTGAAATAATTTCTTGTATTGTTATGAGTATTAAACGCAAATCAATTTTATTTTCAAAATCATATCGCTTTGGTATTTTTGTACTGGATATGGAATCACTAACCACAATTGAAGTAATAGGATTTCGATCAACATCTCTTAACGTTGAAAGTTCAGAAATTAAACCTTCATCAGTCGAGTTTTGAAACCAGTGCACTACAAAGGTGTACTGTTCTGAATGATCCGATATTTCAGTTGAAGGCAAATACTTAATAACCTCAAAACCGATGCGTTTTAAATAGAGTTCCAATGGGCATAAAAAGGGGAGAGGTGGAACTACTAGCAACACTTTTTTCCCAAAAAACTCGGGCTCACTTTCAACTTCATCTTCAATTTTTAAGAACTTTCTAAATATTTCAACTTCGTGATTAACTGCATCTATAAATGATTTTGTGATCCCATTTTTCAAGCGAAGTAATGAAAATATCTCTTCGTCTACGTGTGTAACAACCATATCACATTCATTTCCAAACGATTGGGATTTTGCAATGATATCAGCTACATAAAGTATAAGGCCTGTAAGCTCGGTTGAAGATACATTTTTTGCTTCTTTGACCATTGTATCTGAAACTTTTTCCGAAAAACGAATGGAATCAACAATTTCATGAGGAATTTTCCAAGCCTCAAAAAGCCTAAATGTTAAGTCTAAATGTGAGACTACCATCATCTCTTGCTCTGCTTCGATGAATGTACAACCACGGTCGGTGGTTCGTATGAGAAATTTTTCAAAAATCTCGGGGAAAAATTCGTCAAGAAGTATGATTCCAAATGAGTGCAATAATCCAGCTAGATACATTTCTGAGCTATTAATACCGCATATATCTTTGGATATGTGTTGACATATAACAGCTACCGCTAAACTGTGATGCCAAAACTGAAGTCGATCAAAACCGATATTCGCAGTACTGACATCGAGTGTATTCATTACACTCATGGTCATAGTAAGATGTTTTGTTTCTGTAAAACCAATGCGAACGATTGAGTCGTGGATTGTTGTGATACGTCGATTACGACTTGCGAAAAAAACAGTATTCGCCATTTTTAGAATATTGGCAGAAATTACAGGGTCTGCAGTGATCACTTTCGCTAAATCATTGGCACCACTTTTAGAGTCTTCTGTCAACTGTAAAACGCGCAATACGGTGAACGGGAAGGCTAGAAGTGCTTGTATGCGTTCTGATAAAATTTCAAGTTTAACTGTTGGTAATATATCCAAATTTAGTAGTGTCTCAATATATCCAAGATCATCAGGAGCATTGTTCTTTTTTTTCCACACAATATGTTCTGGAGCAAAAACACCAAGATGATCTTCTATATATTTCATCATTAATGAAAATTTCAAAGGACGCAACATATAGTACTTAATTCCACTTGCTTTAATCGCACGTTCTTCAGCTGATACAATTTCTTGTCCATATCCAAGCATAAGGAGCTTTTTCTTTTTGGACACCGCAGCAAAGATGTTTTTAGAGAAATTAAGTTGTTCTGTATATTGCGGTGGAAACTCCATAATGACAAAGTCCGGGCTATACTGAAGCGCTTTGATGTAACTGGCCCGATCGGGCATAGCTTCAATTACTTTTATCTGATGCTGTTCAAACGCCATTTGTAAAATGCGTTTTTCACGAGCATTAGGACTAATTAGCATTAATGTTAACATAATTACTTTAGGCTGCTTTGCTATCAAAGTTTACATAACATTTATTATACGTCAATCTCCGCAAGCTTGATTCCGTCCCGCATTTTTTGCTTTGTAGAGATTTGTGTCAGCTCTACTAAACAATTGAGCAAAATCTTCACCTTGAACATGCTCACTTATACCTGCACTAATTTCGATAAAAATATCAGGACCCTCGATCGGTACACGTTTTTTACAAAGCATGGAAGAAATGCGCTCAACCAATTTAAATGCACCAACTATTGGAGATTCTTCAAGAAGAATTATGAATTCATCACCACCGTAGCGGATTGGAATATCAGTATCACGGACATTTGCTACAACACAATTCGCAATGTGCTGAAGCGCTGCATCGCCACAACTGTGGCCATACGTGTCATTAATATCCTTAAACTTATCGACATCGAAAATAATTAAGCTTAATGGGCGCTTATGTCCAAATAGTTTTGCCTTGAAATATTCAAAATAGGCTCTGTTGTAAATATCCGTAAGTGCATCTTTGTAGGAAATGCTTTGCTGTTTGCGAAGATTTTTCATAGTGGCTAAAAGCTTGTCTGTGATTTCGAGATTAGCCATGTTGATTGCAAAATTAACGAGTACATTTCCATGTTCCGAATCTAGATGCATTGTACAGTTGCGATAATTTGGAAAGCGAATTTTACCATGAGAAATTACCGGAGAATTAAACGTTAGAAAACCATACTGAACTTTCAAAAGTTCGATGACTCTACCAGTAGCGACATTGACAACTTCTTCAAAAAGCCCACATGCGAATCCGTCGAAATCACTGCTATCCTTGGGAATATTAAGAATCGAAGCAGCAGTAGAAGCATCCATATTGATAGCGTAATTTCCCTGGACAGTTCCAGTAAAATTAGTAAATACGGTTATTTCATTAAGTGTTAGCTCTTTTGGGAAATACGCTGAATGATCAGATTGCACAAATCCAATTCCAGAGAGATCTGCTATGGCCGATGCTACAGCACTGGCGAAGTTATGTGTGTGAGCAATAATTTCATGCTCTTTCATTGGTGTTATATTGATCATCGAATTACCCCCAAATTGACACTACTCCACTTCGAAGAACATCACAATACAAAATCAATTCAACGGTCGATTCGAAAATTACTAACCGTTTATGACGAATAAATTTGTTCCGAAAAACAATGCTAATGCAAGCTAAAATAACCATTATAAAACAGTACAAGCCTCCACGAGGCAAGTCAGAAAACGCAAGCAATGGTGCCAAGAGCAATGGCGTCATTGATAAAAACAGATATGATTTTTCTGCTTTCCCAAGAGTGTCCAAAAACTCTTCTGGCGAAATATCGTTTTTAATATTTAGCATGTTTTGAATCTTATGCGGAGCAGTAATAGCATACGCAGAAGCAAACATGGCAGGAACAAGTGTCAATATTATCAAATAAATCATAGAAAATGATACCATTACTTTTGTTACAATGTCCATATAAGAATATTAAAAAAATCGGAAAAGTATGTTTCTCCCGATTTTTCCACCATTTAATTACGAGATAGTATCAGTTTACTCTTGCGAGCCCTTTTTTCCCAATATCTTTTCTATACTGCATACCCTCAAATGATATATGAGAAACAGCTAAATATGCTCGATTTATAGAATCGGACAATGTATTTCCATACGCCGTTACTGCTAGTACTCTCCCACCATTGGTTACTAGCTCACCAGATGCATTAAGAACTGTACCTGCGTGATATACATCGACATTTTCAAGCGCATTTGCTTCATCTACACCTGTAATAACCTGACCTTTTGAAGATGTTGCAGGATAGCCCGCCGATGCGAGAATTACAGTGGAAGTAAAACCCGTGCGGACATTCCAAGAAACATTCTCAACCCCGCCAATTGCAGTGCAACGGAACAGTTCAAACCAATCGCATTCGACCATTGGCAGTACCGATTCAGTTTCGGGATCACCAAAGCGACAATTATATTCAACAACACGAGGACCTTTTTCTGTGAGCATTATACCAACAAAAAGAAGTCCCTTGAATGGTATGCCTTCGGTTACCATTGCTGAAAGAGTAGGTTTTACAATCTCTCGCTCAATAGTTGTAAGAATTTCAGTCGTAACAACTGGTGCTGGTGCGTATGCCCCCATGCCTCCGGTGTTTGGGCCTTTATCATTGTCGAATATCCGCTTATGATCTTGTGCAACTGGAAGGATTTTGTATCCTTCACCATCTGACACAACAAAAACAGAGGCTTCTTCACCATACATCATCTCTTCTATGACTACTTGATTTGCGGCTTCACCAAATGAACCTTTGCCGTAGATTTCTTCAATTGCAGCATCGATATCGGCTTGAGTTTCACAAACAATTGCACCTTTTCCACCGGCAAGACCACTCACTTTGATAACGATTGGAGCACCAACTTTTGCAAGATATGCTTCTGCTGATGCCCGGTCAGTGACCGTTTCGTATGAAGCAGTGGGAATTCCATATTTTTTCATTATCTCTTTTGAGAAGTGCTTACTTCCTTCAAGTTGCGCGGCAAGTTTTGATGGTCCAAATGAGGGAATACCTGCATCTGCAAAGATATCTACAATACCTTCCGTAAGTGGAAGTTCTGGGCCGATAATTGCGAGTTCAACATTATGCGAAGTAGCCCAAGAGGCGAGATCATTCCAGTTTTTAATATCAGATTTCACAGAAACACATCCGTCACGTTCCATGCCGCAACTTCCTGGATATGCGTATGCGGTAATATCTCTTCCTGAACGAAGAACCGCTTTCAGAAGAGCATGTTCACGGCCACCATTTCCAACGATAAGTACGGTATTACTCACTTCTCATCCTTTCCGCTGTCCCGATTTTTCAGGACATGTTTTTTCAATAACATTTTCATGATTCTTTCAAAACTTGTTGTACGATGAACCATGTCGACTGCCACGGCGGTGATAATATACTCTCCGGCACCGGGAATTGCACGGAACCGCTCACGAAGCGCAGTGAGCCCTTTGCTATCAGTCATGGGGAGTATAATAAGAGGGGTTGTTTTCCCTTTTATTGTTACTTGACCGACCAAGTCTAGCGTACGGAATGTATCATTGATAAAGAGTGAAACCTGATCGAGAAATTGAATATCTTCATCAAAATTTGAGTGAGACGAAAGCAATACTACAGAAAATGGGTGTCCATACCGCGTAAATTCAGCAAGATACCGTTTAGTAAAATGAATTGTACTACGTGCAGAAAGAACGTGAAGCTCCGATCGTTTTTCTCGAACTTCTTCTTGCTGTTTCGCACGCAACAGGATCTGCTCCACTTCAGATTCTGAATACCCAAACTTGGCTCCCAGATTTTCTGCTTTTTGCTTAAAATGCTCAACTTCGGATGAATCTCGTGAGACTTGTATAATTGCTTGTAACAATCCGTCACTGCTGTGATCTGTAGTATTTCCAATTCGATTGACGAGCCATTCACTTTTGATCCGTTCAACTGTTTCTGGGAATTTTTCTTTGAGACGAGTGGCAAGATCTTCAACAAAAGATTGGTCTTCAGAAGAGGATCGAAGCTTTTGCAATACAGTGTTTTCAAAAGAGGTTACAATATTCAAGAGTGCAGTGTGAATATTTTCATCATCGCCATTATTCCGCACCTGATCAATAACGGCGGCACTGGTCATATCCTCAATAATTTTTTCAACATAGGTTGAAACTGTATTTCCTTTTCCCAGACGTTTCTGTACTTCCGCAGCGAGGAGAAGCAGTCGAGAACTCTCGCCCGGATTTTCCATAATTGCTGAGATAAGTTCATCTCGTTCAACACCGAAATCAGAAGCTTCGCGAAAGAGTCCTTCTAAGGCGTTGTCGGTACTTAATTCGCGCTCTAGTTCAACGGTAAGTTCAAGGAAGTCAGAAACGGTGTATCCATCTTCGATGATTTGATTTTTCAACCGGGGCAGAAGCTTTCTCAACTCACTTGCTGATGGCGTCATTCGCTTCAGCATATTCGCCATTTTTTTGACTGAAGGTTTTCCCTTTTCGAATTCTCGGCGAACAACTTGCACCATTGTGGTAAAAGTTAGTTGTTCAACTTCGGAGTACACTGTTTCACGTTCTTCGATCGTTTTAAATCGTGAAGCAATGGATTCATTCTGCTTTAATGACCCTGTGAGTGCCGTAAGAGAGTCAAAAAGTCGATCGTAGTCAATTTTATCACCAGATTGCAGTTTCCCCTGCTCAATTTCAATCCCAACAGCTTTAAATTGTTCTTTGAGATTGGGCAATCCCCAAGTTCCGGTAGCGGACTCGGTACTTTTATCTCTAAATCGTTCAATAACTTGTTGTTCACCTGCGAGAATATCTTCAACAGACATGAGTGCCGAGTGTTCTGATGTATCTTTTTTGCCTATTAAATCACCGAAAAGTGAAGTGAGTTCAAATGCTTCGTGGTGTTCACTACGAAAAGTGGGAACTATCGGGCGACTGTCGAACTCTTTGCGATTTGAATTGTCAATTTTAACAAAAAGATCATCGAATCCACTGCTTCTTGCATTCGATTGAGGGATGTTAAAGTTTGAGGATGGCATATCTGAAGCATCAACCATGATTAGTTCTGCATCAACAATTTTCTCATCTCTCGTAACTTTTTGGAATGTTATATAGTTGACAAGAACTTTTGAGATATTCTTTTCGCGAAGATGATCGGTAATTGTTGAAAGTGATGCTGTTGTAGTAACTGCTTCCATGTAAACGAGAATAAACTCCTGGAGATCTTCAGCAGTAACACCTCTTCGGACAGTGATTGATTCAACGCCAGTTTTGAGAAATTGCGCATTCGTTCTTTGGAGATTTAATCGATTGTCAACAACCCATTTTTCGAGATAGATTGAGTTACCATTTTTAAGAAGAGTCACTTCATCAACGGGAAGTGCATTCATTTTTTCGGCAAAATTTGCAGCGGCTTTGATTGTAGACGGGTGAGCAGCTCCAAAAAAGACCGCATTATTTAAAATGAGATTCAGTGACGTTGCGGTCTGTTCCGCATCTAATTTAGTCAAACTAATTTCTTCGGGATTTGACATCTTTCACCCCTATTCTTCTTCGAATTTTCTTCGATTCATGCGTTGATAGCGTTGAAGTGCATTTTTAAATTGTTCCGCAGTTTGAAAGCGAATTTCAATATCTGCAGCTGTAGATTTTAAAATGATTTGATCAAGTTCTTCATCAATTTTTTCACTGAATCGACAGAGCGATGGAGGAAGAAAACTGGAAGGATCTGTTATTTTTCTGCGAATAATCTCTTCGGGAGACTCTCGGCGCCGCGGAACTTCGCCAATGATCATCTTAATTAGTGTCATACCAGTAGCATACACATCAGCTCGGCCATCAACTACTTCTCCCCTAGCCTGTTCAGGTGCCAGATATACGGGACTTCCGACGACAAACCCTTTACAGTGATCAGCTTCTGCTTGAGCGGTCTGTGCAATCCCAAAGTCGGCAACATAGGGCCGTGAAGTTCGCTGTTCCATAAGAATATTTGCAGGCTTAATATCTCGATGAACAACTCGATCTTCGTGGGCATAGTCAAGAGCGTCGAGAACTTGGATGACAATGGTAAAAGACTCAAAAAGAGATAGCCCGCGTTTTGATGGCACCGGATGTTTTAAGCGTTTTTTAATAAGTGAATCGAGATCGTTTCCTGCAATTAGCGGCATGATTTGATAATAAAACTCATCAGTTTCGCCGATTTCGAAGATTGGAATAATGCAGGGGTGAGAGAGCGAAGCTACAATTTCTGCTTCTGTTTGAAACATCGACTCTTCATTTTTTCCGCGAATAGATACTTTGGGCAATAATTTCACTGCAACATTTCGTTTCAGTGTTTCTTGAAAACCAATAAATACGACACCTTTATTTCCGCGACCTAATTCACGTAAAAGTGTTACACTGCCTATGCGTGTACCTATAAATGAATTGTAATCTAATCGGACAAAATCTAAAAGTGAAGCCACAAAACCCTCGCTGTCAAATTATCTTTTAATAAGAAGATACATTTCTTCACTCAAAAAAAATAGGCAAAGGTGAGGTAAATAGTACACAAGTTCAGTGGTATTAATTGACTTTTTCAAATTGAACATTTGAATAGTACGCATTGAGAATTGTTCGGTACGATTGTCCCGCCCTTGCTCGACCGATTGCTCCCATTTGACACATGCCAATTCCGTGGCCATATCCTTTGCCTTGAGCAATTACTTCATTGCCAAATCTGCAGATAGAAAAATTTGCGCTATAGAGAATTGGATTGCCCGATACAGGGCGACGAAAGACAAAGCGTATCTTGTCACCTCCATAGCGTTCACTTTCTGAATATCCATTTACAGTGCATTCTTTGATTCGCCCTGATTCCGTTTTTCCTGTAACGATAACGGAACTAACTGCGCCGGTAAAGGTATTCTGACCGACAGTTTCTTTGCTGTACTGCTTAATAATTTGGTTAAATTCGGGAAGTTTCCACGTTTCTTTCCATTCAAATCGCGGTGAGTTTGCGCAATACGGAACTCCGGTGTCACTAACATCACTTCGGCTGATCAGATAAGGAACAATTTTTCCGCCCCAAACTTCGTGTTTTCCGGCTGTCGAACCACCACATGTTGAATGGTAATACGCCTCAATCAATTCGCCATTATAGGTCATAACGATTGATCTGGTTGCCCGAATCGCTTGGTCTGAACCTTTAAATTCCGCAGAAGCACCTCCGTAAACCTGATCTGCGACTGTTGGAAGCAGATCATAGTGTAATAATTTACGTTGAGACATTTTTTTGTACGTGAATGTTCTGGCTGCTACAGCCTGAGCCTGAACAGCGGCGCTGTCCTTTGGACTTTTTGGACCAATTTCAAGGGGGACAACTCCACGAAGGTACTCTTCTACAGGAAGTTCATTGAGTAGAAGCAACTTACCATTTAAAATTTTAACGCGCATATCTCCACGATAATTGATTCCGTTAAAGGTAAATTGATTTGAATCTTTTGAAATAAGTGATAATTCAGAACCAAAGCCAGCAGTTTTGCCGTGAGCTGAACAGGTTATTCCTTCAGAACCAAGGGATATTGAAATAGTTCCGGGACGAACAGATATTGTTCGTTCACCATTCTTTAATAGAATTTTTTTCGAGGTTATGAGAGAAATTGAATTTCTATTTTCACAGAGTAGAATTCTCACTGTTTTGGAACTTGCGGTGCATGTTTTGTCTTCATTATTGCGAACGGTAACATGAACAGGTACAATTTCAGAAGAAAAAAGAACGGGGCACTTCACTAAGTACCCCAAAATCAGAATGATTATCAATTGAAACGGTTTGATCACCCTTTGTTCTCTTTAGCCATTTTTTTTAAACGATTTGAAATCAACTGTTTTTTTGATGGAGAGAGATGATCAACAAACATAACACCATCTAAATGATCAATTTCATGTTGAAGTGCTCGTGCAAAAAGTCCTGTTGCATTTTCAACTACAAACTCTTTTCCATCAACATCTTGAGCTTTAATACTCACAGACATAGGACGTTCAACCATTCCGCGGATTCCCGGTATGCTTATACATCCTTCATTGTCTGATTCAAGTTCGGTTGATTTCCATGTAAATTCCGGATTTACAAAGAGAACTGGCTTGTCACCATCCGGAGAGACATCGATAACTGCAAATCGTTGAGAAATGCCAATCTGAGGAGCAGCCAAGCCGACACCGTCATATTCATACATAAGATAGGTCAACCGATCGCACGTCTTGCGAAATTCGTTATCAAATTCCGTTACCGCTATCGCCTTTTGGCGAAGAACCGCCGAACCGTAGTACGAAATATCACTCATTTCTGAGTCTCCCGTTCACCAGCGATTTCCTCTTCTGTCATATCTTTACGATCAATCGCAGCTTTGAGAATGGTAACTGAAGACTCTTTTGTAGTCTGAATTACAAAACGGTCGTCAAACTCTTTGGTGATTGTTCCACAGATACCACCGATTGTAATAACTTTATCACCTTTGGTGATAGCTTTGCGCATTGCTTCTTTAGCTTTCTGTTTTTTCTGTTCTGGACGAATCATAAAAAACCAAAGAATTGCGAACATAACAACCATCATAATCATCATCTGAGCACCAGCATCCGCTTTTGGTTGAGCTGCAGGCGCGGCCATAAGAATTGCATTGGTGAGAAGAACGGCGATCGAAATCTTTTTCATGGTAAACCCTTTCAAAATTTGTTTGTTAAAATAGTTTTCGCATCTTTTTACTTCTACCCTTTTGTCGAGTCATTTCGCATTGTATACTTCTACTACTAGGAGATTCAAAAAAATGAGTATCAATCAAACCGGAACACCGCCAACTGTTTATTTTGCCCGTAAAATTGTTGCAGGAAAAGATATCATTGAAAACGGCGCAATTCGTGTTGAAAATGGTTATATAACACATTTGGGCCCGAAAACCGGAATTCGCCAACAAGGTGACCGCATTCTCAGCCTTGGCGATCTAATATTAGTACCCGGATTCATAAATATTCATGCAAATCTTGAAGAGTCAGCACTTCGCGGATTGGTCGATGACGAGCTTCGATCGCCATTTAGTTGTCGTTGCAGTCTGGAACAAAAAGCCAAAGATTTGGACAACGAAACACAAACGAGAGAACTTCGAGCAACACTTACTTCAAACGAGTGTATTGCAAATGGAATCACAACATTAGTAACTCCACAAAGTTACCTGAGTGGCGACTTTCTTAAAACACTTAAAATAAATATTCGGTCACTTATCGACAGTAGAACGGTAACAGGAACAACTCAATTTGCCTTCGCCCGACACTTGGCTTCAAAAATTGAGTCGGAATCAACAGCATGTGGATTTTCAACGCCATTTCTCTATTCACATCATCCCGCCTACCTCAAAGAGGCTCAGCGGATACTTCAGCGAAATCGCTACCATTTTCAGATGATTCTTGGCGAAAGTAATGATGAAATCGCAGCTTTTCATGAACAGCAAGGTGAACTCTTTGATAATTTGACAAATAATGCATCCTGGGGATTCGGTTCTGAATTGCAATCTCCTGCGCGGACGGCAATTACACGCAATCTTATACCTCGACACTCAACCGTGATTACTCCAAATTATAGTGGCACAGATGAACTCATTGCATTTCAATCGCTAAGCAGTACCGTTGCGATTGCACCACGGTATAGCCAACTGTTTGATCTACGGCCATTTCCTGTTGGAGTAGCTCTTGACAATAGGCTTAACATAGCCGTGTGTACAGGAACACCAGCACTTAACACTATGAATCTTTTGGATGAATTATACGAAATTAGATTGCAATATCCGACAATTCAAGCGGAGCTCTTATTTGATATGATTACCATGAACCCCGCACGAGCCCTTCGCGTTCACCATGAACTCGGGTCGTTAGAAGTGGGAAAACGTGCACATATTATTGGTATACGTTCAAATACATACAGTAGTTCTCCCTTGGAAGATCTTATTCAAGGTGAAGTTTCGGTTGAGTTTGTCGTTATTGATGGCGAAGAACTTATTGTTCCTTAATAGTCAAAAGAGTACGTGACTTTTAGCGTGGAACTTTGTATATTCATTTAGATACTAATAATCGGGGGTGTACTGGCTTTCGACGGTTTGTATGATATTTGAACAGCATGTCGGGGATGATGGTTGGCCCCGCAAAAATTCCATCAAAATAATAACTGCAGAAGATTTTTCTTACTCAGTAGCAGCTTAATATAGCTGCGTGTCTTGTAAACGGTTAGCGTTCGCTGTTTGCCGGACATAAAAATTATGAACGATCGGTTAGAATAGGGCAACGGATTCTAATTTAAAAATCGATGCTGGTTCCAAGATTAGCCTGTCTGTCGGCGGGTTTTGGAATGAGATTAAATGACGGAATAAGCATGTAGCGGTTCACTTTGATTGCCTATCGGACAGGGGTTCAACTCCCCTCACCTCCACCAGTTCATAGAGGCTTTAATTTGTTTTCAATAAACGAGTTAAGGCCTCTTTTTGTTTGGGGTGTTTTTGGAAATCTTTCAATTTTCTTTCAAAAAACGGTGAAAGAAAAGTTTTATATGCGGAAATATTTCGTAGATTTCGTAAAGGATAGATACCAGATAAATAGATAGTAACACTCAATTCTCAA